>CAZLPA010000001.1:0-3311 GCA_964561295.1 uncultured Candidatus Saccharibacteria bacterium
CCTTGTTCTAATTTTTTGTTAAGGTTGCTCATCTTGCCATTGATTTTAACTCCCACTACGTGGTCGCCGATCTCGGAATGAAGGCGGTAGGCAAAGTCAAGCGGCAAAGCGCCTTTTGGCAAATCTATAATGTCGCCTTTTGGCGTATAGACAAAGATTTTATCGGCAAAAAGATTAAGCTTTAATTTTTTAAGGTCAACTTTCTTGCCTTCTCGAAGTCTGGCGGCGGTAGTTTGTAATTCAGTAATCCAGAGTAGGTTAGTAGGGAGATGTTCGATCTTCCCTTTTTTATAGTTCTCTGTTAACTTTTGTTCATTGTAATAGAAACTGGCGGCGAGGCCGCGTTCGGCATACTCATGCATAGCGCGAGTGCGGATTTGGAACTCAACAACATGTTTGTCCTTAGTAATTACAGTAGTGTGAAGTGATTGATAGCCATTTTGTTTTGGTATGGCAATGTAATCTTTGATACGCCCGCCCATTGGTGTATAAAGTGAGTGAATAATACCTAAAGTAAGATAACAGTCCGTGACATCATCGACTATGACACGGAGCGCGGTGAGATCGTAAATTTCGCCCATGTTTTGATTATGTTTGGCAAGTTTCTTATGGAGTGAATAGGCCGATTTAACACGGCCAGAAATGACAAAATTGATCTTTTCTTTTTTAAGAGCTGCCGAGACTTCATCTTCAATCTTATTAAGTGATTTGGCGGCGGATTTGTTATATTTCTCAATTAAATCTTTAAGCTCGGCATAGCGTTTGGGGTCGACATATTTAAAGGCAAGGTCGGCCATCTCGACGCGGAGCAAACCCATATTGAGACGATCGGCAAGCGGAGCAAATACTTCGAGAGATTCTTTGGCAATCTTTTTTTGTTTGTCTGGGGGCAGAGCGCTAAGGGTGCGAAGGTTATGCAAACGATCGGCAAGCTTAATAATTAGAACTCGGATGTCGTCACCCAATGCTATTAGAAGGCGGAGAAAGTTGTCTTTAGTTTCCGGAAGATACGTATCGATATCACGCATACCGTTGCGTGCGGTTGAAAGCTTGGTGACGCCATCTACGAGAAAAGCTACGGAATCGCCGAATTCCTTGCGAATGTCATCGAGAGTGAGCGGGGTGTCTTCGACGGTATCATGCAAAATACCGGCAATAATAGTATCTTCATCCATTCCCCATTCTTCAAGAATTTTTTTAACGGCTAATGGATGAACAATGTAGGGCTCACCAGTTTTCCTAAACTGACCTTCGTGAGCTTGTTTTGCAATCTCGACCGCGCGCATAACGCGAGACGAATCTTTTTCTTTCATGTAATAATTATAACAGAGATTTGATGAGGTCTTTTAATTCTGCAGTGGTTTTACACTTGAAAGTAAGTGAGCGGCCGGAGATTTTGACGGTGGTGCCATATTTGGTGGCGAGAGCGTCTTCATCTTTGTGAGATGCGTGTTTCTTGATAAGCGCGGCGCTGGACTTTTTCTTGGTGTCTTGAAGATAGCGCTCTACTTTACGAGCGGTCCAACCTTCTTCAATGATTTTAGGAAGAACTTTTTTAATGGTTAACTCATCAGTAGCAACGAGCGGGCGCATGACGCCTTCGGTGAGCTTTTCCTTAACCATGATTTTTTTGACATCATCTGGCAAATTTAGCAAGCGCATAGTGCCTTGAATTGAGGCTTCGCTTTTACCAACTTTAGTGGCAATATCTTTGGCTGAAAGGTTAAACTGGGTTTTTAGCTTGGCATAGGCAGTAGCAAGCTCAATAGCGTTTAAATCTTCGCGCTGGGCGTTTTCAATAATGGAGAGTTCAAGACGATTTTGTGAATCAAGCGTACGCACTATGGCTGGTATTTTAGTAAGGCCGGCGATTTTAGAAGCACGCCAACGCCGTTCGCCGGCGACTATCTTGTATTTGCCGTCTTCTTTGGTGACGACTATCGGCTGGAGTACGCCATGCTCTTTAATTGAAGCTGCTAGAGCGTTAATAGCGTCTTCGTCAAAATCGCGGCGCGGTTGCTCTTCGTCACGGACGATATCTGAAAGTTTGAGTTCTTTTAGTTCGCTATTATTTTTGTCTTCTTCGGCCGTAAGATCAAATTCCTCATCAATTAGCTCGGTGGGAATAAGGGATTCAAATCCGCGGCCAAGACCTTTTCCTAAACTCATTTTGTTCTCTCCTCTACTTCTTTAGTGAAATCTTTGTAAGCTTTAGCACCTTTGCTGAATTTGTCATAAGCACCGACGGGCACACCATGGCTTGGAGCTTCGGCGACACGAACGTTGCGTGGAATAGTGGTCTTAAAGGTAAGTGACTTAAAGTACTTTTTGATTTCGGCAAAGACTTGAGCTGAAAGTGAAGTACGCTTGTCATACATAGTAGCAAGGACGCCAAGCAGTCGGAGATTAGGATTAGCCTGTTTCATGACCAACTTCATGGATTCTAGAAGCTGGGCGACGCCTTCTAGAGCGTAAAATTCAGTCTGGACCGGAAGTAACAAATAGTTTGAAGCAATCATACCATTAACAGTAAGCAATGAAAGTGATGGTGGCGAGTCAATAATAATATAATCGTAATTATCTGCTACAGAACGAATAGCGTCGCGAAGACGTACAAATTTTCTTTGCATGGAAGTAATCTCTACTTCTGCGTTGGCAAGTTCGGGAGTAGCAGGAGCGAGATCAAAATATTTGTATTTGGTAGGACGAACAGATTCTTGCATTTTGGCAGTGCCAAGAATAACTTCCGTCATGGTCACGCCGAGTTCATCGGCATTGGTCTTCTCAATACCAAGGCCAGAAGTGGCATTACCTTGAGGGTCAAAATCGACCAGCAAAGTCCTATGTTTATCTTTGGCAAGGTAATAGCTTAAGTTGACGGCGGTTGTGGTCTTACCTACACCACCCTTCTGGTTCGTGACACATATTACCTTCGCACTCATATTGCTTATATTATAACATACTTAAATGCCAACGATCAAAAAACACCTTTCGGGACTCGCTTGTTGCGAATAGTCCGTTGAGGTGTCTTTTGATTATTAATTTAGGCGATCTTGGTAATTTCAATTTCGCTATATTTTTGGCGATGGCCAGTCTCTTTATGGACACGCTTCTTGGAATGATAGCGAATCACGCGGACTTTGTCGCCTTTGACTTCTGCGTCTACTACTTTGGCTGAAACCTTAACGCCCTTCACGAACGGAGTGCCAACAATAGTATTGTCGCCATCAATTACTAGTAAAGCATCAGTTTCGAGCTCTTTGGTACCTGCCGGGAGGAGGTCCACCCGTAGGGTCTCTTTTTCCTCAACG
>CAZLPA010000001.1:3338-21827 GCA_964561295.1 uncultured Candidatus Saccharibacteria bacterium
ACTGCTTTCTTCATATAGTTCCTTTGTTATTTTTGTATATTATAGCATAGCTTAGGAGTTTTGGGAAGAGCTACTCTTTGTCTTTGATATCTTTTGGCGTGGATGGTGCCTCTGGAGCTTTACCAGCAACTTCTTTTTCTACGGTCTTCAGAGTTTTATGAGTACGATATAGATAGAATCCGCCAACACCAATACCAAGCAGAATGATTATGGCCATGGCAATTTCAACCGGGCCAGTGTTGACAATCTCTTCTGGGAGCGGCTCGTCTTCATCTTCGGGGTTGTCGGCAGGTGTACAGTTCTCTGATGTAACATCAAGCGTAACAGTGGCGGATTTATTGCCGTCGGTAGTACTAACGAGAGCAGAGTTAGTAAGCTTATCGCCACATTTAACGCTTTCGGCAACTTTGGCCTTATATACTACTTCGGCCCAACCACTTCCACCGGCATAGTCGCCGATATTCATACCATTTTCGTTGATTAAATCGTCGTTGACGGCTTTACCATCGGTAAAATTATTATTGTAAAGTAGAGCGCTACCCGGAATGTAAGTTAAATTTTCTGGTAGAGTATCTCGCACTACGACATTAAGTTGATCCATGGTGCCAGTATTTTCGTAGCGAATCTTAAAAGTAACTTCATCGCCAGCTTTGACAGTAGTGGAACCGCTAATAACAGTTTTTTCTACGGTGAAATCGGGGGCGTCGGCAAATATTTGATAGGTAATGTATCCAGCATATTGGTTGCAACCCGGCAATATACCCGAGAACTGATTGTAGCCGAGTAATGCGCCTTCACCAAAGAGATGCTCCGGACCAATAGACTGGCCATTCAAGGCTCCGCCATTATGAATAGTTGCGGTACCTGGAACATATCTTAGATAAAGATCTTGGGTAGCGGTCATATAGGCACCATCCCAAACTTCAAGTGGGTCAGTGTCTGAAGCAAAGACCGTACCAGTCACAGTAGCGCGTTCGCCTTTTTTGACGGTAGCGGGAAAGCTGGATTTAACTGCAGCGCCATCCGCAATACCAATGGCAGTTTGTCCAACATCGTGCGCATCGGCGTTATTGTGATAGTAAATGTAAACCTCGTAAGTCTTCCCTACTTCAAGTTGGACTTCGTCGCCAAAAGTGTTGCCGTCTTGAACCTCACGAATACGCACAAAGTTACGTTCATCACCAAGCTGAGGATTATCAGTGATGGAATTAAAGGTAGCATATGGAGCTGGGTCGTCCCAGGTGAAAGTAGTACGATTTGGGCCCCAAGGCGTATCAACTAGTGCAGATGCCTGGCTAATGCCGAATGCGCTGACGGCTAACGAGATAAGGCCTAGGGCCAAAGAAGTGATTTTTAGTTTTTTCATTAAAAGTTTCCTCCTGCGACGAGCGCCTCTTCTTCTGCGTCGCTGTAGTTGTCTCCCCCTGGTGCTAGGCCTTCACCATTTGTCCCACCGGATTCTTGTGCTTCAGCTTGCGCGGCATCACCCGCTGCGTCATTGGCCTGCCCTTCAGCAATAGCTTCTGCATCCTGGTAAGCATTTTCGCCTGCCATGCTTGAAGTACCATCTGGATTCGCGGCTTGATTCTCACCGCCAGTTAGGCGGCCTTCTTCTGTAGTAGCGCCTGGAGCAACGATACCACTACTGGCAAAACCAGTCTCATTGGTGCCATTAGATTCACTGGATGAGCCTGGCGTAGCTGCATGGTCATCGACGTAGCCCTGATTGCCAGCGTTGGTGCTATCATTTTGTTCTTTAGATACTTCCGAAGCTGGGTTAACTGGGCCGGATGGGGTGACCAGGTCGCCTCCGTGTGGATCACCAGATTTGCCCCAATCGTTGGTTGGTGTTGGAGGAGGAGTGGGGGTCGGGTCTGGAGTAGGCGCTGGCGGTGTGGGAGTAGGATCTTCTGGTGCTGGAGTTGGGGTTGGATCGTCTGGAACAACTTCTGGCAAATCACTATAAATATCGTCTTTTTCGCCGTCCGGAGTGATGACTTGTATACAGCCATTGTAACCAATAATATAGCCATCCGCGTCATAGACTGGCAACATTTTAACTCGCATTGAGCCGATTTCGTGATCATCTTTGGCTGGCCAATAAAATTCAACTACTTCTAAGTCGCTCTCATTGGTGATACATTTAACGAGCCGCATGTTTTCATGTACAACCGGACCACTAGCGTCCCTTAATGACATATAGGCGTTATTCTGGCGGCCGTTGACTTTAACACGACGAGTGAAGGCGTCGTCCATAATGCGATCAAATTGCGCAAGGACATCGTCGTACTCTTCTGGAGTAAGTCCTTCGAGCCTAGACTCTGCTTCAAGAATGCTAAGACCTTTAAAACCTTCTGGTTGTAATTCCTCTGGTAAGTTAGCTAAATAGTCCGCCAAGCTTTCTACTTGGTTATGCGCTGTATATTTAATCATTTCGCACTCATCGTTTTCGCAGACTTCGGCAACCTCCGAACCATTGGTAAAGTTGTATGGCCCAGCCTTACCTTCAGAAAGCCACATGCCTTTTTCATTGTACCCGTCATAAATGCCTTTTTCGGTTTCGGCATTTTCTGAATCAGGGGCAGTTTGGACGATGGTCGTCTTGGTAGCTTCCGGCGCAGTAGAATTGTTGTTGCCAAAAAGGCCAAAGCCACCGGTAGCAATACCAACACCGATAATACCAGCAACTGCTATGACGGCAGCGCCAGTAAGAACATTCTTAAGCGCGCCGTTTTTCTTAGCTTTCTCCGAAGTGGTTTGAATGTCCTCGGCACTTGGCTTATCTTCTTCTGTCTCTTCGCCTTGCTGCTCAATGGCCGATTCGGCGGCTGCGGGTTCACTACCTGGTTCACCACGAAGACGAGCAAGTTCGGCGTCGATTTCTTGTTTTCTTCTTAAAATTTCGGCCTTACGTTCGGACCACTCGGCAGTCTTAGCAGCCTCATAAGTTTTGCGGCCACGTTCGCCGTTAACTTCGCGCGGAGTCTCGCCAGTGGCTTCAGCGGATGGCGCTACTTCATCATGACGAGATGGGGAACTTTCAAAGTTACTGGGCATTTTCACCTCCTAGAAAATTCTGGCTGAACCTTTGCATAACTGTGGTAATCACCTGCTCAAGGTTAACACCAGCATTTTTGAAAAAATCCTGAAAGGCCCTGGCATCCGTTTCGCCTTGATCCAGCATGATATTGAGTTCATCAAGCTGATTTTTAGTGAGGCTGCCGAAGACAGCTTTACCAATTTGGTCATCCAGCTGTTTAATGCTTTGTCTACGAAGGGAGTCGAGATCCCCGATTGGTTGATGCTTTTTAGCGATGAGATTATCGACAAATTTGCCTAATGTCTCACGCTCGACGAGATAATTTTCCATATTTTGATGACCTTTCTTACGCTTATCTTAGCATAAGCTTCAAAATCGGTCAAATTATCTGCACCAGAAAACCGAACATATTGTTCGGTTTTCTACCTTTGCGGTGCTTAAGAGGATTACATGGCACCGATAATAATAATGGCTAGTTCATAAATGAATTGAAGATTTTTTACATCGGTGAATCCTTCTATTAAAGTTGGTATAATATTCTTCAGGTCGATATTCCTTTCTGCTATTTAAGCTACGAGTTTATCTTTGGAAGTAAAGAGCAGGGCTGCACGACCAAGCTTTTGACTACGCTTCTTGATCATTGCGATACTCTCTTTGCTGACTTCGTCTGGGGAAATATATTCCCTTTCCTGTTTTTCGTTGTCGCCATAGATGGCGTAGTCTACGTCGACGTCATCCTTCCAGTCTGATTTGACCACTTGGCCTGGTATGTTTAGTTTTTCCGCCATATTGTTCCTTTTTGTTTTTGTTATTTTTGTGTTTATTTTGTTTGTTAGAATGTTTATTTTATTTTCTAACTTAACTTGAGTATAGCACACTTTGCCAAAAAAGTCAATAGCGTTTATGCTTATTTTTTGATGTTTTGTCAAATTATCTCTGTAAACCCATTAAAAATTACCAAAAATAGCATGGCTAATACTTAAGCTACTTAATTGTTTTTATAGTTTTTCGAGCGAAATTGTGATATTGGTACCGCCAATTTTGGCGATTTCGTCGTAGGAATAGTTCGCACTCACAGCGAACTCCTCAGCGAGAGTTTCTGATTTAACTAGCTCTTCGAAGCCAGATGGGAGTTTGATAGATAGCGAAAGGCGAATGCGATCGTCCATGTTGAGCTTAGCATTTTTGCGAGCGGACTGAATAGCGCGAATGAGGTCGCGAGCATAGCCTTCCCTCTTTAATTCATCGGTAAGGGTTTTGTCGAGAATTAATTCGGCTCCATTTTCGACTTCTTTAACATTCACCTCATCGGCAATGATCTGTTCATAGAAATCCGGGAGTTTAGCACCAGGGTAAATAAGCTTCGAGAGAGGCTGGCGGACTTTGATTTGGTCTTCGGTATCGGACTTTTGCATACGGAGGGCGAGGGCGTCCGTAATAATCTGGCGAGTGCGAGACATCTGAGAGAGCACTTCGGCATCGGTAGAGATATTTTGTGGATAATTGAGGAGGTGAACGGAGCTATTAGAGCCGGTCATCTTTTGATAAAGCTCTTCTGATAAGAATGGGGTGAAAGGCGCTAGACATTGAGCAGTTTTTGTAAGGACAATGTAGAGAGTCCAAAAGGCCTCTTGCTTGTCCTCTGTGTCGCTATTTTTGCTAAAGCGGCGGCGACTGCGACGAACAAACCAGTTGGATAAATCATCAATGAAAGGAAGTACGCCGTCAAGAGCTTTGGGAATATTATACTCAGACATGCCCTCAATGATTCTGGCTTTTACCTGATGTAGGCGGGAGATAATCCAGATATCGAGAGGGTTTTTAAGAGCGTCGAGACTGTTTGTGGCCGGAACCCAGGACGTTTCGTTATCCCAATTTTCAATTTCAGCGTAGGTAGTGAAGAAGTCGTAGACGTTCCAGAGCATGGCCAGTTTGCGGTTAACGTCAGAGACATCTTTGTCGAGAAGAGCAAAATCTTCACCGGAGAGAACTGGGCTGGAAAGGAGCAAGAACCGGAGTGAATCGGCAGAATATTGATCCATGAGAATATTCGGATCAGTAAAGTTGCCAAGAGACTTACTCATTTTGCGGCCATCATTGCCGGCTAAAGTACCGGTAGTAATCACATTCTTATAAGCATTCTTGCGACCATTTTTGGCCTTATCGCCAAAAGCGCCGATTTCGGCAAGCGCAGTATTTACAGCATGGACATAATAGAACCAAGCACGAACTTGGCCCACATATTCAACGATAAAATCGGCTGGATAGTTGCGCTCAAATTTTTCTTTGTTTTCAAATGGGTAGTGAAGTTGAGCGAACGGCATGGAACCAGATTCAAACCAACAATCGAGAACTTTATCAATGCGAGTAAAATGCTCGCCATCAATATCAAAGGTAATTCCATCAACCCAAGGACGGTGATAATCTTCCAAGCGAACGCCGGAAAGCTGATAGAGTTCGTCATAACTACCAATTACTTTAACGGAGCCCTTATCACCCTTCCAGACCGGCATAGCAGTAGCCCAAAAACGATCGCGAGAAAGATTCCAATCCGGAGCTTGTTCGATATTTTTAGCAAAACGGCCGTGTTTTAGGTACTCTGGGAACCAATTAATATTCTCATTTTCGGAGAGCATGAGAGGCTTTTGACTTTCGATATCAAAGAACCAAGATGGGAAAGCACGATACATGATGCGTTCTTTAGAGCGAGGATTAAATGGATATTCATGTTGAATATATTCAATTTTGTAAATAATTCCCTTCTCTTCTAGGCATTTGGCAATAAATTTGTTGCCCGCCCAAGCTTGAATGCCGTTTTCGTCGGTATCGCGAACACCAAGCGCATGGAGCTTTTCGGCCATCTCTGGCAAATAATAACCATTGGCGTCGAGGCAATCGACAAAATCAACTTCATAATGCTGGGCGAGGGCATAGTCATCTTCACCATAAGCCGGAGCAATGTGGACAATGCCGGTACCGTCTTCGGCAGAAACAAAGTCGGCCGGGAGAACAGTGTAAGTATCCTTGCGAACTACTGTGCCTTGATCGCCACGTAAACCGAGATCATAAAGACCATCAGCAACAGCAATAATGGGCTCATATTTTTTGCCAATGAAATGCGCACCTTTAAAGGATTCTTCTGGTTTAAGACTCGGGAAAAGGATTTTACCACGTTCAAGTGCGACGATGTATTTTTCGCCATCGACGTTGTAGACGCCATAATTAAGATCTGGGTTAATAGCAAGGCACATATTGGCTGGTAAAGTCCACGGCGTTGTGGTCCAAGCCAGGAGGTAATAAGGCTCTTGTTTCAGCTTAAATTTTACATACGCGCTAGGGTCGGTAACAGTTTGATAGGCATCATTGTCCATGGTGACTTCAGCCTTGGATACTGGAGTGGCAAACTTAGTGTCATACATCAAAACTTTACGACCTTCGTAGATTTTGCCGGCTTCATAGAGTTGCTTGAAGGCCCACCAGACAGATTCCATAAAATCTTTATTCATGGTGCGATAACAATTATCGAAATCGACCCAGCGGCCGATGCGGTCAATGGTACTACGCCAAGTCTCGGAGTTAGCAACCATAGATTCACGAGCTTTGATAATATAGTCTTCAAGGGACCATCTAGTACCAATTTCACGGCGGTCAGTAATGCCAAGTTGTTTTTCGACGAAATTTTCGGCTGGAAGACCATGACAGTCCCAACCCCAGCGACGTTCAACACGATAGCCATTCATGGTCCAATAACGCGGCACGGCGTCTTTAACAATAGAGCTAAGCAATGTACCATGATGAGGATTACCCGTAATAAACGGAGGGCCATCATAAAAAACGTAGGATTTGTCGATAGGGCGGCTCTCTACGGATTGTTCAAAAGTTTTATTCTTCTTCCACCACTCTAAAATGGCCTTTTCATATTCTACGCTTTTTCGGCGCTCTCCAGCTCTATATTTCATAGATTATATTATATCATAATCTATAAATTATTTTCGGTGGATGTCTAATTGGTTATATGGCAGAAGAACTTTGTTGGAGGCGAGGGTAGATGTAATAACGCCGAGACAGTCGCGACGGACTTGAAGTTGGTCCATGGGGTCACAAGTGATCTGAAGTTGATAATTAAGTGATGAATTAGTGATATTAGTAACGCCTTGATTAATCACTGATGTTACTTTAGGCAAAGCTTGAATGCTTTTGACAATTTCTAACATGAGGTTATTTGCCGCGGTAGGCTTAATCCGAAGTGGAAATGGTACGCTAAGATAGATATACCCAGTGGAGACTTCAACTTTATCAATATTACGATTAGCAATGGAGACGATATTCATTGTATTAATATCCTGTATTTTGGTAGTGCGAAGGTTAATTGAAATGACTTGCCCAAAATTGTCGTCATATTTAATCACATCACCAATATCGTAATAATCATCAGCAACGATTTCGAGACCACGAAAAATATCTTTCATAGCATCCTGAAGGGCAAAACCAATAACGATACTGGCAATACCAACACCGGCCAACATGGAACTAACATTGATGCCAAGAAGTTGAAGGATGATTAGGATGACAATAACAATGACGGCAGCACAAATGATACTGCGAAGCATGCGGAGATAAGTTTTGCGCTTTTTGTTAGAAAAAACTTTAGAAGCGTTTTTAATGCCCATGCTTATATTATAGCATATAATATAAGACTTCGTTGATAAGTGGGAGGGTGCGTCCTCGCCAGGAAGCCCGAACGTCGCCAGATTCACCAAGCGCCATAATGGTAGGATACTCAACTATGTCGTAGGCTTCACAAAAATTAACATTTTCGTCTGGATTCATAGTCTCAATCTCGTAACCGGTTTGGCGACGAAAATTCTCAAGCCATTCGTTCACGCTTCTACTATAATCTTGGTTGTCTCGATAAATACAGACTACGCGCACGAAGCTTTTCTTCCCTTTTGTTCTTTCAAAATGTTTTCAAAATCCTCTAGGGTTTTGAACTCGCGGAAAACACTGGCAAAACGAACATAGGCAACTTCATTAACCTCCGCCAAGACATCAAGAACTGCCTCACCAATTTGTTTACTAGTGATTTGGTCGGTGCCATAACTGTATAGGATGTCTGAAGCGCGGTTAACGACATCTTCAATTTCAAGTTCGGAATTGAAGAACTTACCGACGCTGCGTTTAACGGCAAGCAAAAGCTTATCGCGATCATAGATTTCCTTATTGCCACTACGTTTAGTAACGGTAAGTTGTGGCATTTCTATGCGTTCGTAAGTAGTGAATCTACGCCCGTCAGTAGATTCACGCCGACGACGAATCATGGTGCCATCTACAGTCTCGCGACTTTCTAAAACTTTGCTGTCACCAATGCGGAATTTATGTTCCATATTCGCCCACTTTCTTTAATCTTTTTTCTTCTTTCCCCTCAAACGTTCTCTTAGTGAAGGCGGCACATCCATTTCATCGTCAGAAGTGGCTGGTTCGGGTTCAGGTTCATTTTTAATGGAGTCCCACATATTGGTTTTATTATCTAAAGCAAAATCTTTGGCCTCTGTAGTGGGTTTGCTGTCATTTGAGATTGGTTGCTCTTCTGCAACTGGCTCCGTGTAATATTCAGAATCAAAGCCTGTGGCAACCACCGTGACGACAATCTCATCCTCAAGTTCTGGACGAATTGAGGCGCCGAAAATGATATTTGCATCTGGAGAAACTGCACCGGTGATAACCTCAGCAGCTTCTTGGACTTCAGACATAGACATGTCGTAGCCGCCAGCGACCGAGAAGAGTACGCCACGAGCGCCTTCAATTTTAACTTCAATGAGCGGCGACTCTACAGCTTGCTGCGCAGCAATAACGGCGCGATTCTCGCCCGAAGCACGGCCAATGCCCATGAGAGCAGAGCCGGCGTTCTTCATGATAGCTTTCACATCGGCAAAGTCAAGGTTGATAAGAGAATGTTCGGTGATAAGTTCAGAAATACCTTGGACACCTTGGCGAAGAACATCGTCGGCAATCTTGAAAGTTTCAAGGAGTGGAGTGCGAGGATCGATAGTTTGGAGAAGTCTATCGTTTGGGATAGTAATAAGAGCGTCAACTTGGCGAGCAAGTTTATCGATGGCGAGGTCGGCATTAGCACGACGACGAGCGCCCTCAAAAGTAAACGGCTTTGTAGCAACGCCTACGGTGAGAATATCTTTTTTGCGAGACTCTTCAGCAACGATTGGACCAGCGCCAGAACCAGTACCACCACCAGCACCAAGGGTAATGAATACCATATCGGCACCGTCCAAAGCTTTATCGATGGCCTCGCGACCTTCTTCGGCTGCTTCGCGGCCCTTTTCTGGATCGCCACCGGCGCCAAGACCTTTGCCGATGTGGACTTTAACGTCTGCAGAAGAATGATGAAGGGCTTGTGCATCAGTGTTGATGGCAACAAACTCAACTCCGGTAAGACCTACTTCTTTCATGCGTTCCACTGCGGAGCCACCGGCGCCACCAACGCCAACAACTTTGATGCTTGCTTTACTCTCCACCTCTGTCGGTTTAATTTCTGGCATAATAAACTCCTCGCTTTATATAGTTTTAGTATACCCCATCCTCTAGTAGATTGCAAGGCTTCTCTAAAACTTTGAGAAAAGTTTTTTAATGAAACTGAGTTTAGGAAAACCCCTTGAGCCTTTTTTAGGCTTCTTACTTTGAGATTCGGAATTATGGCTGTCTTCAGCAGCAAGCATGGCGAGGCCAACCGCGGTGGCGAATTCAGGTTTTTCAATGGCATCGGCTACGCCTCCCAGGCCTTGTGGAATGCCAATTTTAACGGACGCCTCGAGAGCTTGTTTGGCGAACAAATCAATGTCACGCATTTTAGCGCCTCCGCCAGTAAGTACAATGCCTTCTGGTAAACGTTGGTCATATTTGGCAACTTTAAGTTTCTTGCGAACTTCGCCAAAGATTTCATCAAGACGAGCTTTTACTACTTCTTCAACTTCTTTGCGCTCAAAAGCACGCTCGCTCTTACCTTCCCTGCCGATTCTGATAATAGAGCTTTTCTCGGCATTAAAATTACCGGTGACAAAACGAGTTTTGATTTCTTCTGCCATATCTGGGTCAATGGCAAGAACTATGGCGAGGTCATTGGTGATGTTATTGGAGCCGGCCGGGACTACACCAACGTATTGCAAATCTCCTTCTTCATAAACTGCAACGGAAGTGGTGGTAGCACCTAGGTCAATAACAGCAACGCCATTTTCTTTTTGGCGCTCAGATAAAACTGCTTTAGCGGCGGCAACCACGCTAGGAATGAATCTTTCAGCTTTAACGTCTGCGGCTTCAGTGGCTTTGCGAAGGTTATCGCAATTCGGCGTGAGCGCAGAGATGACATTGGCTCGTATTTCAAGGCGAGCACCAGACATGCCAAGTGGATCTTTAATGCCACCTTGGCCATCTAGGGCATACTCTAGTGGCACAACATCCAGAACATCACGATTGGCTGGAATGCGACCAGTAACTGCAACATCTTCAACGCGGTCTAAATCTTCGCCAGTAATTTCGTGTTCTACGGTACCAACAGCAATCATACCTTCAGTCCTGGTGGAGAGAATTTGCGAACCATTAATAGAAACGTAAGCGGAGTGAACTTCGTAGCCGCCCATGCGCTCGGCTTCACCGAGCATTTTATCAATGGCACTGGCGGGCCCAGTAAGATTAGCAGGGATACCTTTACGCATACCGGCGGATTTACCCTCGTTGTAACCTACGACGGCAAGCTGACCATCTTTATTGACTGATGCAATAACGGCCCGGACGTTTTCTGTTCCAACATCTAAGCCTGTGACAAAGCGACTAGTTTCATCCATAAGCGTATTATACCATGTTTAGTCTGGAAGTGTCAAAACTTCATAGCCGTCTTTGGTGACGAGGACGGTATGCTCGCAATGACAGCCGATGGAGCCGTCTTTCATTTTGACGGTCCAGTTGTCATCACCCTCGATATGATTAGCTGGTTTGCCAAGGCATGACATTGGTTCAATACAAATAGTATCTCCCTCAACCAACTTATAACCATGCCCTTTTTTGCCATAGTTTGGAACTTCGGGGGCTGAGTGCATGGCCTTGTCGATGCCATGGCCAACGTAATTTTCGATAACGCCAAGATGGCCGGCGCGTAAAACTTTTTCTACGGCATAGGCAATGTCGCCGATATGAGCACCTGGTTTGACTTGCTCAATTCCCTCCCACATAGCGGACTTGGTAACGCTAATCATTTTCTTGACGGCCGGAGAGCCGGTATCACCTACCAACATAGTAAAAGCAGAATCAGTAAAATAGCCTTTATAATAAATGTCCAAATCAAAGGATACTTTGTCGCCAGCCTCTAAGGGCTCATTTTTGGGCGCGCCGTGGACTAGTTCATCATTAACAGAAATACAAATGGCGCCAGGAAATTCCTCTTCCAACATGTCATAAGCAACTTCAGCGCCACGAGCGATAATTTCCTTGCGTACCCAGGCATCAATTTCTTTGCCAGTCATACCAGGTTTAACATAACTTTTGAGATCTTTCAAAAGATTACCAAGGATTTTGCCACCTTCACGCATGGCAATAATTTTTCTTTGTAATTCTTCTGGAGTGCTATTGTCTTTATTCACCATAACTTTTTTCAATTTCTTCCCCGTTCACATCGTTTAACTGCTCACGGGCGGCGGGATTAATTTTTTTGATTACTTCAACTAACCGTTTTGTAACTTCGTCTACTGGTCCAACACCATTTACGCGTTCAATTGGAATATTTTTGGCCTCTAACAGAGGTAAAATTGAACAAATATTTTGTTCAAAGATATCGAAACGGCGCTCAATGCTGCTACGCTCCTTGTCATCATCGCGGCCACGCAAGGCAAGACGCTCAAATAATTCTTCTTTAGGAACTTCCAAAATAATAGCCCCGTCAACCTTATCGCTCATATTATTCACCAGCCATTTAGCCTGCTCTTCGGTACGTGGATAACCGTCCAAGATTACATCAAAACCTTCAGCCTCAGATTTTTGGATTTGCTTATTCATAAGATTAATGACATCCGAATCGGGGATAAGATTACCTTTGTCAATAGTTGCGGCATAATCACCGGTATCACGAATGGCTTGTCCGACCGAGAGCCAGCGCCAGCCAAAAATTTCAGAAAGGGCTTTACCCTGAGTGCCTTTTCCAGAACCTGCTAGACCGAATAAAATAATCATAATTTCTCCTTTTCTTTATTATAGCATCAAAAATCTCCCCTTGTGGGGAGATTTTATTATTTAAGTCCTAACTTGATGCGTTCAGTCTTTTCGGCTTTCCGAGCTTCACGGATAATGGCCTTGAGACGACGCTCGCGCTTGGAAATAGGTTTTGCAAAACGGAGTTGCGACTTCTTAAGAGGCATAATACCGCTCTGAAGAACCTTGCGATTGAAGCGACGAATGATGTTCTCGTTTGCTTCACCTTGATCTTTTCTTGTAACTTTTATAGCCATACTGTGGGTGATTATAGCATAGATAGGGTAAAAAAACAAGAGATGAGGCAAAAATAAAAATAAAGCCTCTCGGCTTTAATGACTTATTTAGTGGCGGATCCGTTTATGAAATTCCGGAGACGACACTTTAGTGGCGGATCCGACGAGACTCGAACTCGCGACCTCTGCCGTGACAGGGCAGCGCTCTAACCAACTGAGCTACGAATCCACTATGTGTGTATTATAGCGCATATAGATATAAAAATCAATATCTGAACAAGATTATGCGCCAGGAATCTTAAAGGCGCCCGGATTGGAAGCTTGTGGAGTATAGACTTGGTCTTGCATGGCAGGTTGAGGGCCGAGTGGGGATGGGGTTGGTTCTGGGGTGGGAGTTGGGGACGAAATTGGCGGTAAACCCTCTGAAGAAGGAGCAGGTGCGTCAAAATCAATTGGTGGCGTAGGTGGTGGCGGTAAAACTTCGTCGCCTGGCATTGGCATATAATTAATCTCTGGTACGCCATTAATCTCAGGCTCTATAGCGACCGTAGGCGCAACCGAGGCTGCTGGATTCATTGGCGTAATAGGTTCCGCATTACTTTCGGCGAGAGCGTCCTCAAGCATTTGACCGTATTTATTGGTTCCCTCTCCTAGAGTTTCTGGGGCAAAATCTGCTGGTGGCGCAATAACCTTTTCTGGTTTAACTTCAGCCGAGAAATTACTATCTGCCGTAGGCTCTGTTGGTGTATTAAGCGTAGGAGGCAAAGAAGTCTCGGCTGGTGACGGCGTAGATTCTAAACTTGATTCTAAGGTTGGTTCCGGTGCAGCTATAGGAGCTGGATTCTCTGAGCCATCAATACGAAGAGGCTCAGCTACAGCTTCTGGAGTGACTTCGGCGGCGGCATTAGCCAAACTTGCTTCTGCAGCCTTGAGGTCTTCAAGTAAAGTGGATTCTTTTTCAGTGACAGTAGCGTCAACTTGTTTGGTTTCATCGACATTTTGTTCATTGCCGTGTTCAATGTCCAATTTAGTTGGATCTTGATCGGCTTGCTTGCTAGCGTTTGTAAAATTGAATAATTCATTATCAATATCTGGGGTAATATTTTTTGAAATTAACTGCTGATTAGCGCCGGACTCCATTAGACGTGAGGCGATTTCCATAGTCTTTGAAGTAGTGCTGGCGCTGGCAAAACGATTCGTAGCGGCCACAATTCCAGTGAGGAAGGCAGTAGCTTCTTCCTTCTCAATCTTACCTTTGCCACCCATACCGTAAAGTAGTTCAACAATCATTTCAGAAACGGAGCTAGCGCTTTTATCGCTCCATTCTATTTCGCCCAACTTACCTGGTTTGCCAGTAGTGATATTAACCACGACGGCGTCATGCATAATGCGACCGTGTTCGCGAAGTGCAGCGTCGAGATCAACTCCATTGGCCACGTCAAGAGCGAGCACTAAGTCCACATTGAAGTCACCGTAAGAGAATTCGAGATCTTCGTCTGATATACGTGAACGATATGGGGTAATGAAAATCTTGACGTAGTCACCGTCTAATTTATAACGTAGATGATCGGCCTTTTCTTTATTGAGGGCAATGACGAAATCTTGCAGGATGTCGGCATTTTGTTCAAAAGTTTCTTCTGGCTTTAAAAACTCAAGTGCATTGGGTGTAGCTCCAGAATAAATGGCTGTGACACGTTTGCCAATTCTGTCCAAGAATAGCGAAAGGCCGATAGCGGCAGACATCTCATCTACAGAAGGATCAGAAGAGAGAGCAACAAGAATGTTATGAGCCTCGGTAATTTTAGTGGCAACCTCAGAAATGACGTTGGAATTGTCCACGGCTGGCTCAGCTGAGTTAACAGCGCTAGGCGTGCTTGTATTAGGTAAGTCTGGAATAATTGGCGTAGGGATATTGTCATCCGAGACGCTAGTAGCGGCTGGTTCAACTATTGGTTGGGAGGTATTTGTATTGTTTTGGTCAGGCATTTTTACCTTTCTATATTATATATATTAACATAAGCTCAAAATATCAGCAAGGATATTAACACTTTTTACCGCTACTTCTCTTTACTTTTTGGACTAAAAGAGTTATAATAAATGAAAGCAATTAATTTTTAATCTATATAGGAAAAAAATGCCGATTATTAAATCTGCCAAGAAGGCTGCTCGCCAAGCGACGAAACGTACTGAGCATAATGTAGAAATCAAGAAAGACATCAAAGCCGCAGTGAAGGCTTTTAAATCTAAGCCAACCAAAGCTAGCTTGGCTAAAGCTCAGTCTGAATACGATAAGGCCGTGAAAAAAGATTTATTAAAGAAAAACACTGCCTCGCGACGGAAGGCTGCTCTTCACGCTTTCGCAAAGAAGGCTGGCGTTAAGTTAGCTTAAGCTTGAAAGTCTAAGCAAAAAAGATTCTACTAACAACCAAGGCTCAAACTTGGTTGTTTTGATTTGGAGATCAATTTTAGAAAGCTCTTTTAGTATTTGTTTTTCCCTACTACCTTGGCGATAAGAAAAATCCTTTAATGCTTGTGAAACTAATAGACCGAAAAACATAATAGGATCTTCATTTGGCTTAATTTTAGCTAACATGGCAATAGCTTGAGGGCCATTTTGTTTGGCGGTTTTGTAGATGTCGAAGACAAGCTTAAAATTAGGATCAGGTGGCAAAGCGAATTCTTCAAATTCTATCTGATTTTTAAGATCTTTATATGTGGCACTACGTTTGTCGAGTTTGGATTCAAATATGGCAACTTGGTGCGGGGTGCCTAGATATTTCGGCAATTCGTCAAAAACGGCTTTATTGCTAGACAAATCACGAATTAAAATATTGCGGCTAGATGAGAATAACGAGGCGCCAAGAAAAATGTTAGGCAAATCATTGGGATTAAGATCTACACCATCTAGGATTTCATAGGTAGTGCCCAGGAATTTTTTAATGGCTTGGTTAGCACGGAGACGATCATCGCCATAGAAAAACTTAATCATGATTTATCCTTTGACAGTGCGGACAAATATGCGTGCCGCGGCCGGCAACACGAGTTTTGATGATGGTTTCACCGCAGCGTGGACAGGACTTCCCTTCACGACGAAAAACTTGTGCGAACTTTTCAAGATAATCGCCACGGGTGCCGTCGGCCTTAACGTAAGTAGCCATAGTGGAGCCGCCCGAAGCGATAGAGCGATCCATAACTTCGCGAGCAGATTTTAGAAGCAAATCGGTTTCTAATAAGCTAAGGCTGCCGGATTTACGTTCTGGGTGGATGTTTGAGGCGAAAAGAGCCTCATCGGCATAGATATTCCCTAAACCACAAATTATAGTTTGATCTAAAATAGTAGCTTTAATGCAAGAAGCTTTGTGTTTTTGCAACTTTGCATAAAGTTCTTCGGTAGTCATGGCCCATGGCTCAGGGGCAAGTTTCTTGATGAAGGCATCGGTTTCTACTTCTGAAGTTTTCATGACTTTGATAAAGCCAAATTTGCGTTGATCATTGAAGTATAACGTTCCATTATCAAAAGTTAAAATAACCCGAGTTTGCTTATTGGGAAGCGCACTAACAAAATTTTCACTAGGATGCCCGGCGGCATAACGTTTTTGTGCGTTTGTGTTGCTATCATAAATTAATTGGCCAGTCATACGAAGATGAATCATGAGCGAATTTTCATTATCTAAATCTATCACTAAAGCCTTACCAAAGCGTCTAATATTAATGACGGTACCGGTCACGGGAGTGCCCAAAAAAGATTTGTCGCATAAAATATCGATTTTCTTAATTTTGTGTTTCAAAATAAATTTACTAAGCCCTCTCTTAATAGTTTCTACTTCGGGTAATTCTGGCATATGATTCCTCTTTTCTGATTTTAGCATATCTTGGCGAGATTGTGGAAAAAACGCTATATTTAGCGTAAAAAGGTATTGACACACACTATATATGGGGGTAGAATGGTTGCAGGTAATGCTTATAAAATAAAAGGAAAACCATGAAGAAAATAATTTACAGAAACCCTAATGATATTGAGAACTTCGACATGAAAAGATTTCTCAAATCACTTGATAAATACGCAAAAATTTCTGAAAAAGAGGCCGCGGAGGCTTTGGCGGAGTTCGACCAGTACGAGACGATGCACGTTTCTTGCTTAGTGGAAGTAGGCATGAGATTGATTGCCGAGAAAAAAGGCGAAAAGGCTGCGAAAGAATATTTTGATGAGCACGCTGAATATTTTGATGAGGGGAAGTTTGAAAGACTACGCCGTATCACTGGGTATCTCGTGGGTACGCTTGACCGTTGGAATGATGCCAAAAAGGCTGAGGAAAAGGCCCGCGTGAAGCACTGCGTGAATTCTGCTGTGGATGACGCTACTCGCATGGTAGCGCTAGAGACTCAGGCGATGGAGCACAATATTGCTTATGCGACACGCTAAGACTTAGATTTTAAACCGACGTACGCAAAAATAGCTACAATGGGTACAGTCAAAAACGTAGCCGCCGCGATGGTTGCGTTTTTAGCATCTAGCCCAAATATGCCGGTCTCGGGAACATGGACATATGTATCTTCATCATTAGTGTCAATTTCATCAACTTCACCAACAGTAACGTCTCTAGATTGGCTAGTAATACTGGTTGCAGAAACATTTGTTATATTAGTAAAAGCTATGATTATAAAAGTTATGGCTATAATTAGATATTTCTTCATTTTATTACCTATTTCACATAAACGTTTATCGCAATTTCTGAATTAATAATTTCTTCTTTATCTTGCTCATTATAAAAATGCACAATAAATTTTCCTTTGTAGTTACCTTGGGGGATTTCTCTATCTAAAGTATATTGTGCGTTATTGATTTTGTATCCTGGACGGATTTTATCGGTATTAGCTAGGATAATATCTTCTCCATCTACCTCAGCGACGATTTCCAAAGACAAGCTCTTCTTGGATTTTGATGGGTTAGTAAAGTTAAGGGTGATTAACTTTTCGTCATTAAGTAGAGTGACATATCCAGCATATTTGAGCGAAACATCTACATCGCTTTTGTTATCATCGTCTTCTGCCTCGACCTTTGTAATAGATGAGTCTGGAGTTTCTTCACTATGATGCATTACTAATTGAAAAAGATATCCCCCAGCTACCGCCGCTACGAAAGCGACGATAGCTAGAATGATGATTGGGGATTTCTTCTTATTCTTGGTAGGCATATTAGTTTAGGTCTGGTTCGATAGTGATCGTAATTGTGCCAATTTTATCATCTTTTGAGATCGAACTATATTTATCGGTAGATGAATTAGCATTCTTTTCTAATTTCAATTCCCCAAGATACGCTGGGGCTAATCCTCGGCTACCTCTAACTTGCAAAACACCATTTTCGTATTCTTCAAAATCGTAGTCATCACCGTTTGGATAATAAGTATACTCACCGATCTTGCCAGTTATCCATGCGTATTTTGCTTCGGGTGTAAATGATACTCGCGCTTTAATTTGGCCATTTTCAGATTCATCATATACTGCTACTCTGTCGTTGCCATGTTCTTTTCTATAATACGTGTTACTACCTACCGGATTGCTCACTAAAGAGCTACATGTGTTATCGCTATACATTTTTTGTTCTGTGGCTTCACCGCTATAAATAAAAGCTTCACATTGCTTTGGAGACTCAAAATTGTATTCATTGGTTTCTTCATTATATTTCCAGTCGAAGACCATATCGCCCCATTCGATGTCTACGGAGTAGATGGGTACATCGACTTCGCCTACAGTGACGTCTTGCGATTCGCTGTCCGTACCTCCTTCAGCAAAAGTGTTTGCTAGAGGCATGGCTAAGCCTGAAATTGCAGAGCAGGCCAAAATGCCGGCTGCTAAATAATATTTTTGTTTCATATTCTTTCCTTTCTTTAATAATGTATATGACCTTTATGTTTAGCTTCTGGGGGGCGCCCCCCCCCGGGGGGGGGGGGGGGGGGGAGGGGT
>CAZLPA010000001.1:21837-60628 GCA_964561295.1 uncultured Candidatus Saccharibacteria bacterium
ACTTTATTTGACATTTTTTTTTTTATTCCCCCCCCCCCCCCCCCGATTTGTCAAGCAATTTTATATAAGTTCGATTTATAGTTCGCCCCAGTTGTGGCCAATGGTGACCTCAACGGCGAGTTTGATTTGGAGTTCGGGAGCAACGGACTCCATTTTTGTTTGGAGAATATCGGCGACTTCTTGAGAAATTGATTCGTCGCATTCTACGATAAGTGAATCATGGACCTGCATTACGAGTTCAGCGCCGTTTGGAAGTGATTTGTCGACATCAATCATGGCTCGCTTCATGAGGTCCGCTTCAGTGCCTTGAATTGGCATATTAGCGGCGGCACGTTCAGCGGCTTGACGAACGAGAAAATTCGGCGACTTGACGTCCGGTGTAGGACGACGGCGCCCGTAAAAAGTCTCGACGTAACCTTGTTCGCGGGCATGTTTTAAAATCTCTTCCAATTTTTGTTTAATGGGAGAGCGGAGCTTAAAATAATTATCGATGAAGTTTTTAGCTTCAACAACGGACATACCGGTAGCGTCGGCGAGACCTTTAGTGCTCATACCATAAAGGATGCCGAAATTGATAACTTTGGCGGCGCGACGTTGGTCTTTGGTGACTTTTTCAAACGGTACATGAAAAGCTTCAGACGCAGTCTTAGTGTGAATATCGATGCCAGAATTAAAATCAGAAGTGAGATTGGCGTCATTTGACAGAATAGCTGCTAAGCGTAATTCGAACTGCGAATAGTCAGCCGAAACTAAAACTTTGCCAGCGGGAGCAATAAAACCGGCGCGGATACGCTTCCCTTCTCCGGTGCGTACTGGTATGTTCTGGAGATTTGGGTTTTGAGAAGAAAGCCGACCGGTGGCTGTAATATTCTGCGTAAAAGTAGTATGGATGCGATCTAAGGTGTCTGCGTAATCTGGCATTGGCAAAATGTAAGTCGATAAAAGCTTGGCTGCTTCGCGATATTCAATAATTTTAGAAATAATGGGGTGCAAATTCTGAAGCTTTTCTAATTCTTTGGCGCCGGTGGAGTAACCACGAGAAGTTTTTTTAATACCTGTAGTGGGGAGGCGGAGATCAGTAAAGAGGACCTCAGAAAGCTGAATGGGCGAATTAAGATTAAACTCCTTGCCGGCAAGATTGTAAACTGCTTGTTCTAACTTTTTAACCTCTTCGACGTACTCCTTTTGGAGAGTTTTAAAATACGAGCGGTCGATAAGCATGCCTTTTTGCTCCATCTTATAAAGAACTGGGATGAGGGGCAGATCAAATTCTGTATATATATTATATAGCCTAGGGTACTTTTTAAGTTCTGCTAGCTGATTCTGATATTCTTCTGGCGGAACCAGGCGTGGATTCTCCCTTGACAATGGGTTTAGCAAAAATGCGGCCTGAGATAAGTCCCAAAAAGGCTTACCGGAGAGAATTTCTGCGGCGATTTTTTCGTTGCTGTGCATGAGGGACTTAATGTCCCAAGCGATTATGGTATCTTGTGGAGGGTTCGGCTGACCTTTTTTCGGTCCGCTTCGTTCGCGCCCGTCGTTACGGGCGGCCGACGCTAACTCTTGCGCCGCCGTGTTCCGAAATGCCCCAAGAGTGGCGTTAGTTTTGCTTGTAAGACTTTTCTCGAATTTGCGAATGAGGGAGTTGAAAGCGAGTTTTTTAAGACCGGAAATGGCGCGGTCGCCATTAAAGTGAAAATCCGGGACGTCACTTAGCTTGATCGGTGCATCGAACATAATTTGAGCGAGTGTCTTAGACATGTAAGCAGAGTCTTTGCCGGCCTCCAGTTTGGCGCGAATTGAACCAGTAATCTTGTCTATATTATTATATATGTTGTCTAAAGTACCGTAATCATTAAGGAGTTTAGCTGCAGTTTTTTCACCGATGCCAGGAACGCCTGGTATGTTGTCGGATGAATCACCCTTTAAAGATTTTAAATCGAGGAATTGAGATTTTTGAATACTATATTTGGCTTCAAGTTCTGGAACATTAATTTGTTCAATATTAGTAAAACCTTTAAGGATGCGCCACATATGTGTGTTGCTGTCGACGATCTGTAGCATATCAAGGTCGGAAGAAATGATGTAAGTTTCCCAATCGCCAGCCTCATCGGCTTCATGACTAAGGGTACCGATGATGTCATCAGCTTCATAATCGTCTAGCTCAATAAAATACCATCCAAGGTCGCCCACAAGTTCTTTTAACAATGGAATCTGGGCATAAAAATCATCGCCAGGTTTGATGCGACCGGCTTTGTAGTCTGAGTAAATTGCGCGGCGCTTATTTCCTGAAGTTTTCGAATCCCAAGCTACTACAACTTTAGTGGGGTTTAACTTGTCCACTATTTCCATAGCGATGGCAGCAAAGCCGTAAACTCCACCAGTAGGCGTGCCGTCCGGCAAGCTGAGTGGCCCCATGGCGTAATATCCTCTATAGAAGACTGATTTACCATCAATGAGAACTAGGCGTTTCATATTATACTCCTATGTACTCGCGACCAACTTTGCGCGAAATTAATTTTTTGATAACAGCGAGGACCTTTGGCCGTTCATAGCAGGCACCGAGCTCACAGACTTCAGTGGTATCGTCGGCGTTGAAGCTAAGGTTTGAGGCGTTAATATCGTCGTAGACTAATAATGCACGATTGACAGTACCATTTTCAAAGCTTTCATCCTCAACTATGACGTGATCTTTATAAACATAATATGTGGTGCGAATTTTGCTGCCCTCGCTATAATTATCGGTTACGGAGAATCGATAACCATCAGGAATGGCAGCCGAAATCTCGCCGTTCATCATATTGATAAAAACGGAAAATAAAATTATGATACAAACCGTAGCTAAACCCCACAACGTATAGCGCATCCAATTACCTTTTTTGTAGGCAACGTTGCTTAGTTGGTCGAGGCTCAAAACTCGATCTCCTTCAAGATATTATCGAGGCTTTCTTTTAATTCTTCAATGGTGCCATTATTGAGGATGTAATAATCCGCAGCAGCGATTGGGCCACCTTTTTCAAGATTTTCGATTTCGGAGCGATCGCGCTCGCGAATAGCAGTGGTATCAAAGGAACGATCTTGACGATTGGCAACACGTTTATAACGAAGTTTCTTATCGACGACTACGCCAATGAAAGTAAGGGCCTGTGGGAATTCGTGCTTCAAAGCTTTGTATTCGGTCCAGGAATAAACACCGTCTAAGATGATGCGTTTTTGACCAGCCGCTATTAAATCTTTTACTTCGGCAATAACTTGGCGTACAACCCAATCTTTACCTTCAGTCTCGCGAATCATTTCGCGAAACTCTTTTTCGGACTCTCCATCTTCGGTGCGTTCAATACCACGCTTGGCCATTTCTTTATAAATCATGCCACCAAAGTAAACTTTGGGATAACCTTTGGATGTAAGATAGTCAACAACTACAGATTTACCACTACCGCTCATGCCAACGATGGCAAGAATCTTCACATTTTCCATACGTATAGTATAGCACACGAAATAGATGTTGGAGTACTTCGACTAGAATTCTTTTTTGCGGTGCCTTCTAATGGCACGAACAATACCAGCGACAATGGCGCCAAATGTTAAAAATACAAGTGCTAAGAACCAGATTGGACAGATAATCACATTTTTCTCCACTGTAGAAACTGAATAATTATAGTAGATACTTTGTTCTATTTTAACTACGCCTACGAGGGGTAAGTCGTTTACTTCCTTGCTGATAAATTTCGTAGAATCCGGCATGATGAGTTCGGCATAGGTACCGTTATCTAAGTCGGCAGATACAAGCACTTCACCAGTGAAGAAGTCGGTTGCGGTGATTGTAATTTCTGCTATCTCATGTACATTACCTTCATTGTTAATTAAGGAGCTGACGGTCAATGGGGCGACAGCTGAAAAACCCGGAACGTTATTTTCTAATACTTTGCCCTTGTGAAAAATCTCACCATCGACTTTTGCATAAACTACGCTGGCAATTTCTAGGACATTTGTTACTGCGACGTTGTCGTGCGTCTTGTTCTCATTATTGATGCCAACAATGATAGCAGCATACTGCCCACCGCCGGGGGCATTTTCTGGTACTTCAATGGTGAACTCAATTTCTGTGGATTCGTTCGGTGCCAATGAGCCAGTGGGGTTTAAAATGGTTATCCAATTCATCATCTGAGTTCTATCTGCCATAGTTACGATGTCGGCATCGTAATCTTCAGACACCACGCTGTATGGCGCGGCATAAGCTTTGTATTCAAATTCCTCGGTGGAGTTGACTGGGTTAAGAATGGTGATGGAAAAAGTATAAGTCTCTCCTGGCTCCAGATTGACCATTTGATTCATTGGCGTAATTGAAAATTCGTTGTTATTATCCATACTTCTCCACTATTATCAGTATAATTATACCATAGATGTATTATACTTTAAGATAGGTGGTTAGCGTAAATGCTATTTGGAAGCTCTGGAGTGGTTTCCCCCATTTACCCACTTGCCTAACGGATTTCGAGAGTATACTTTCTATGAAAAGAGAGTCCATGCAGAATTAATGCCATTTTAAGTTTTGGTACAAAATTTGAAATTGTGAAATACTCTTTAATCTAAGAATCCTATTGGTTCTACCCTCTACTCAGGCAACTGGAACGAAGCGTCCGCGGACAATAGGTCCTACAACGGCAACTATTGGTCACGTACAGCGAACAATAGCGACAACGCTCACGAATTGAACCTCAACTCAGACAACGTCAACCCAGAAAATAACGCTTGGAATAAGTACAACGGGTTAACGGTACGCTGTCTGCAGTCTGGGTCTTAGTGAGTTTTATTCGGTACTCCGTTAGCCATAATCACCTGTGGCCCGCGAATCTAAGCGGGCCTCTAGATTCGATAATCCCACGCTACTTTGTTAAAAGTATCCTTGATAAGTTTAGTGCTATCAAGATATTTGAGATGCCCTAG
Source organism: uncultured Candidatus Saccharibacteria bacterium (assembly GCA_964561295.1). Taxonomy (GTDB): domain Bacteria; phylum Patescibacteriota; class Saccharimonadia; order Saccharimonadales; family Saccharimonadaceae; genus Nanosyncoccus. Next base: position 26,785 of record CAZLPA010000001.1, read on the forward strand.
GTATGAAGCCACTGTGCTGATATCCCTTTGCCCCATCTCCACTTCTTGCATTGCATGACAAAAGTTTTGTTTGAGCCGTTTACCAGGCACTATATGATTAGGATAGACTACGCCGCCGATAAAATTCACTCCTTTACTAGACTCTTGCAGACTACGTTTGCGAGGATGGAGAGTAAGGCCGATGGATTTTAAATAGTTTTCAATGGCAAGTACATCAAGCTTTAATTGTGGTAAATGCTCTGCGGCAACAACAATATAAAAATCATCCACATAGCGACCGTAGTGTTTATAGCCGAGAGTCTTGGTGACGAAAGTATCTAGTTGGTGCAAATATATATTAGACAATAATTGTGAAGTTAGGTTGCCGATAACGATACCCTTCCCTTTTGGCTGACCAAAAAGGCTTTTAGTTTTTGGAAGTAAATTCCAATTATTTAAATCTCCTATGCGCTGAGCACCTTGAACTGGGTCGTCAAAAATAGTTTGATGCCATAAAAACTTAATTAATTTATATTCTGGTGAATCTAACTGGTTTTTAAATTGCTGATTTAGCCCCCAGATTGCTTGCTCGTACAATTTTTTTCTTGGCAGGCTCATGAAGTATCCTTGAATATCTAATTTTAAAACGTAGGTTTTTTGGGCATAGTTTAACGATGCCGATCTAATATGATGGTCTAATCTTTCTAGCCCAAACTTGACTCCTTTGCCAGAGCGGCAAGAATATGAGTCATAAATGAAACGCTTGTCCCACCAATCATACACAGCAGAAAAAATAAGATGATGCACGATGCGGTCGCGAAAAGTAGCTGCAAAAATTTCTCGGATAACAGGATCAAAAATAATATGCGCTACACTGCGACTCGGACAATAAGTGCGATTAATGATGTCTTCGCGGAGTAGCTTAAGATTTTGAAAAGCATTAATTTCAAAAGTATGTTCGTTGAGAGTTTTACGTTTGCCGCCTTTACGAGCCTCTAAATAAGAAAAATAAAGAGCGGCCTGCAAACGCTCATTGAAGTCGCCCGTGTTAATATTCACCTTTTTCCATTAAGCAACGTTCAGCAGTTGCTTTTAAGTCTACTAGAATCTCGCCGATTTTGGCACACTCTGCGATTCCAAATAAGCCGTTTTCGGCAATGATAATGAGCAGGGCCAACAGACTGTTGCTAGCATCTACAATGCCGTCAAGAGCGATACTTTTACCAACTTCGCCATTTGCCATCCTGGTATAATTCTTTGATATTTTGATTAAATTGGTAATAAATTCGGTTTGAAACATATCACGATATGCTGGGTGCAGCCGCTTGATTTTTGGTGGTAAAAGTCTAGCCAACTGCAAAAACAGGCCATATAACTCTGGATAAGCATTCTTTGGTAAAACCATCTGATTGACTCTAGCTTTGTTCCGTTTCTCTTGTTCACGGAAACCCTCGATTTCGTTTGGGCTAAACTTGGTTTCAAGATCAAAGAAAAGAATGCCAAGTTCATTTTCCTCAAATCTTTCGTAACCTAATTGAATCATTTTTTCTATGAATTTCTGTTTCCAGTGGACTGAGGTAACACCACCAGTAAAACGATGGTTCATATCGCTATCTTTGCGAATTTTGATGTCTTTACGGCCCATACGCGGACCAATAACGTTCTTGTAAAAAAGGGCGGAATTACCGCCCATTTTGTACCATTCTTGCTCATTCCCCTCATTTAATGAAGGAAATAAAATCAGCTTAGAATCGTTAACTTGTTCTAATTTCATGGCAACAATTTTGGCATCGTAATATTTGCGATACTTTTCGTTATTGGTCTTGTCCTCTTCAGTGAATTGTTGATTGGCGCCCTCTTCTTGAATGATGTCTCGGAGCGTTTTACTTGATGGGCTAAGTTTTATATCGGGAGCCGATTTGATTTGTTTTTGAGTGCTAATTAAGTCAAGTAGGCTTTGTTGGCGTTCTTTTTTAGTAGCGTTTTTTCTTGATATTGACATAGTTATTTAATTTTTACCTAAAATTTAACTTTCGGACTTAGCGGCCGCGGGGCGTCCGCTAAATCTGGTAGCCGAAGCAAGGCTTCGGCTACATATTCGCGGATTCCCGAATAAAACTCACTAAGACCCAGACTGCAGACAGCGTACCGTTAACCCGTAGTACTTATACCAAGCGCTACCCTCTGGGTAGACGCTGTCTGAGTAGAGGTCCAACCCGTGAGCGTTGTCGCTACCGTACGCTGTACGCGACCAATAGCCGCCGTTGTAGGACCTACTGTCCCCGGACGCTTCGTTCCAGTCCCCTGAGTAGACAAAGTTGTTTGGATAATTTCTGAAGTACTTGGAGACAGTAGCGCCGGTTGGGCTTGTCTCGCTATTCATATAGCTGCTTAGACCACCTAGAGCTACGCTTAGAGCTGAGAACTGGCCACCAGTACCACCAGTTGGCAGACTCCAACCAGCTGGGCAGATGTCGCCAGCGACGTTTTCGCCGTAACCATCTACTGAATAAGTACCATTGCCGGCCGTAGCAGCATACCAATCGTAATAATTACCATAGCCGTACCATTGTTCTTTGTTGCGGTAAGAGTCTGTGCCGTTGGAATAGTAAGTCACGAGTACGTCGCCCAAACTATTCACGCCGCCCATGTTCGTATTATTTGTATTGATGACGGATTGGTCTATACAAGCAGAAGTAGAGTTTGAGCACCAACTATCTTTTGACGCGCCGAGGCTGGAGATGACAGGCTGATTAGTGTTACTGGAGTTAAGTGCGGCTTGGCCGTCGAGACGTAAGTTTTCCATCATCCAACAGTTGCCATCTGCTAGCTTACCTACGGTGTAAACATTGCCATCTCTAGTATCGGTGAGAGCGGTGATACTGCCACTATTTAGACTAGAACAACTAAAGGATTGCATATTGCCAGTAGAGGCCACCCATACCGCATATAAAGTATCCGTACCGTCGCTATCAAAGGAAACATCCGATGTAGTGATGGTGGCATTTGGACCATAGATGGTATCGCTGCCTACCGTAGCAGAGCTACTAGTGGACCAGCCGGCAAAACCATAACCTGTCTTGTAAAAGTTAGGCGCAATTAATTGAGCCTCATTAGAAGCGAGACTATCGCGTAGAGGATCGCCAAACCGGCTAGCTACGTGACTCATATCACCAGCCGTAGCGCCATTACCATCATAGATAACTGCATTACCATTGTAGGCGTAGATAGGCACTGTTTGGCCGAGGAAGGCCGCACCGCCCATGGCATTAAGCCCGTCAGCCCATTCGTTGGCACCGTCTTGGATCTCGAAAGCACTGATAGTGTACCCGTTTTGGCCGTCTGGTAATGGTACGAGCCAGGCGCCTTTGTAGCTAAGCGGTTCTTTATATTCCCCATCCGTTACCATAAAGGTACAAGTGGTAGAATCGTTGGGATCTTCACAAATTTGACGAAAGACTACAGTGTTGGTAGTGCTACCATCAGCAAAGGAAATGCTACCACCTGGATAGGCTTGGAAGACGGCTGTAATGGCAGTGGATGAAATAGAGTCAATATTGGCTGGGTGGACTAGGAGATATTTGACCTTGCCAACATAAGTATCGGCGGCTTGGCTAGATGACATAAAAGCTGCGTAAGTAGTCTCGATATTAGAACCGAGAGTAGAATCAGTGGCTGAGGAACCGCTAGCAGCTTTATAAGTGGCTACTTTGGTATAGACATCCGGCACTGCATGATAATCGGAGTAACCGGTAGTGATAGTTAAATTATCTGGGTTATAAGTAATGGCATCACCCGAGGCTGGATTAGTGACTTTGGTTAATTTCATAGCCCAGTTGCTAGTATTGCCGTTAGTGGCAGTGCCGGTGGCAATAGTTTGGTTGGTATTCATGCCAACCATTGTATTAGTGCCTTCAGTGTTGTTAGTGTAACCTATGGCGTAGATGGAGAATCCATCGAAATCATTACAGAGGGCTTTTAGGTTGGTTTTGCCGATGTTTTGGGTGTAAGAGCCTGGCAACACGGTGGCGGTATGCTCATTGCCAGTGCTAATATTACCAGAAAGTGAACAAAGTGTGGGGACAGTAACAAAGACTTCGTCAACGACGTTATTACTCGCTTTTACCCTTGTGGAAGCCAGGATGCCGCCGATTAGAAATGTGGTTGCTAAAAGCGAGCCGATGATTATTTTATCTAATTGCCCCCCCCCCCGTGGCGGTTTTAGATATTTGTTTGTGCAAAACTTTCATGTTTGTCCCTCATAGATTGCAATTGCTATAACATTTTTATTTTACATAAACGGAATGGAGATGTCAAGCGTTAACCACTATATTATATATGGTATAATATGGGCATGGCGATTTTTTTTACCACCGATGACCCACTTGAAAAGATCATTGCAGCGACTTTCCCTGAAAAGAAAATTCTTAAAACGAAACACATTTTAACCGGATGGACGAATATCGTAATTGAAGTTGCTACTAGCGATGGAGATTATTTCTTTAGATTCCCGCGGAACCCATTTTGGTCTAAAATGATTGTGAAAGACACGGCGGTATGTAATTTCGTAGATGGCAAGACAAGCTTTTATACGCCGCAAATGAAGCTATGTTATGATGATAAACGTCGCCCGTTTTCGGTGCATCAAAAAATTGAAGGATATACTCTGGGGGATAGAATATACCATTTATCACACACGGCGCTAACCGGTGTAGCTTATGATGTGGCGAAATTCATCAAGGAGCTTTCTGGTATTGATTTAAGAGGGGCGCCTGAAGCAGTAAGATATCCGCTATCTGATTTTTTGCATGAATTAGACTATGAACATTACAAGAATCATATTGATGCGGACCATAAATATATTAAAGCAACCGAGACAAGTAAGTTAGTACATGGCGACTTAAACCTAGGAAATATTTTGTTAGACGAGAACGATAAAGTAGTAGGGGTGATTGATTTTTGTTTCGCTGGAACCGGGAACCCTAATATGGATGTGGCGAGAATGGTATCGAGACCAGCGCCAGCAGAGTTTGAGGAGATATTCTTGAACCAGTTTGATAAAAACGATGAGATTGAAAGAATGCGAGTTGCCTGGAAGCATATTGATGCAGGATATGCTGAACATATTCGGACGAATTTCCCGGAGATAAACTTAAATCAACTTTGATGAAAAACTAAAATACTTATTTTAGTTCTTCTAGATATTTGATTTTGGCTTCGCGACGAGCATCGTCGTCTTTTTTGGGTAGGTCTGTGCGAGAGGAATAATCGTTGAACACGTCTAGGCAACCGGAAACTTTGCCGTCATAAATTGGTGGTTTGTCATAAGCGCTCCAAAGTATAATGCGTAAATCGCTCCAGGACTTGGCGTAGAATTCTAAGGCATGTGAAGTAGCGCGAATAAATTCTTGTTCGGTCTCTTTAGTATGGCGCCAAGCGCGGCCGGCGAGATAATGTTCGGTAACTTCTGGCGAAACTGCAAGCATTAGTATGATAGCCTCGTAGTTCCCCGCCTTTAGCATCTTCACTAAGATTTCTTCCATGGACGGGTCTAAAAGTGTAACGTCAAGAACGATATCATAGCCGCCCTTAATTAATTCCGATAGAGTCATAAAAAGCATGATGGTGCTAAATTCATCTGTCATTTTACGAAGATTTTCGTCGCCGTAAAATTCTTTTATCTCGTTATAGTATGGATGGTATTCCACAAAACGACGGGCAGCGATAAGAGTTGGCTCATAGCCGTTTTTGGCACAGTAAGCTTCCACGGCTGGGAGAATCTGAGTAGTTTTACCGGAACCGGAAACGCCAGCAATACGGATAAAACGATGATTTTTAGTGGCAGCAATTGTAAAATCATCTAGAACTCGTTTAAGGATTTTTGGGTATTCGGCTAGGCCAACTTGCCACTCTGGTTTAACCTCACTGGGCCAATGAGCGCGCATATAACTAATAATCTTAACTAGTTCTGGATTACTTTCAGACATGACTTACCTTTCTTAATTTCGATTTTTTTGGCATTTTTGAAGACTTGGTATTCGCCTTCGGCTTGAAGTTCTATAGTGGTTGGGTGCGTGAATTCCAAAACATCGCCGGTAGTTTCACCGCCAGGCACGCGATGAAAAATGCTCTTAATCATAAGAACAGTAAGATTCCAAAAATTAGCCAGCGGAGCGGCCATACTACGAAAAACTTTGGGCTTCAAATAGTCATTACCGCCCTTCATTACGCGACACATGGACTTGCCATTGACGGCGGCATAATCGGAAGTTTTGGGGTGTTGTCTAACGCCATTAATGGAGAGTCCTGGCAAAAAAATCTTTTGGTGACGATTTTTAAAATACCATTTGACGAGATCTAGATAGGAACGCCAGGAACTTTTGTGGCCTTTTTGGAGTGTTTTACGGATTTCGGGCTGGTCAAAGATTTCAACAGCTTCGCCAGTCATGCCGATAGTGACGTAGCAAGTAGCGTAACGCCAATGTTTGCCATCAACGATAATGTCTAGTGGATATAATTTGTGAATATTTTGTTGGACGGGTCCTGCCGACTTTCCAAATATGTCCTCATATTTCATGGTGCCGAGAGTGCGGGCGAGGTCATTAAAATTGCCGTATGGGAGAACACTGAGAGTGGCATCTTTGCCGGACTTAATAATGGCATTGGCAGCGATGGCGGCTGTGGCGTCACCACCGGCTGACAAAACTATATCTTTATCTTTCAAAACTTTGACTAAGCGGGCAACGTTAGCTTCAAAATTAGTCTTTTCGATGGTAAATTTGCCGATTAGATAGCCTTCAAGATTGGACAACAGACTAAGAACTTCATCCTTAACATGAATATATTGCGATGAGTTAGGGTTATAGACGACAAGTAGTCTTTGCATCGTGCCCCTAACTAAGTGGCTGGAAACCTGGTAAGAGCCACGTGAGGAGTGCTACGATGAGTACGTACACAGCAAGCCCGATGATGATTTCAAAGATGCGTCGCTTGGCTTTTCTGGTTTGTTCTTCGTTGCCGCCAGCCGTGAGATATTGCACACCAGAAACAGTGATGCCGATAGCGCCAAGAATGCCGATGCCGATAGTCATGATGCGAACGACGAGGTTTAGAATACAGGTGATACCTTCGCCATTTGTACCATCAGCTTTGCTACCACAATCTTTCAGGATAGAAGTTTCAACGCCAAAAGTCGTGGTATTGCTCGTTGCAAAAACTGGTTGAGCGCAAGCAAAGATTCCGAGGACCAATGCAGTAATGGATATGATGAGTTTTTTCATATTTTCTCCTATTTTAAATATTCGTGTAGCTTTTTGGTTTCTTTGTTCTTGCGAAGTTTCGAAAGGGCCTTAGCCTCAATCTGACGAATGCGTTCACGAGTAACATCAAATTCATTACCAACTTCTTCTAGAGTGTGGGGGCGCCCACCACCAATACCGAAACGTAGACGGATAATTTTTTGTTCCCTGTCTGTGAGTGTGGCGATAATTTCGGAAAGCTGTTCTTTTAGAATCTGATTAGCGGCGGAATCCTCAGGGCTGTCGCGTTCTTCGTCTTCGACAAAATCACCGAGGACAGAATCTTCATCGTCGCCTTCGCGGCCAACGGAGGCATCAAGCGAGGCGATATCTTGTTTGATACGCATGACATAATCGACTTTCTCTGGCTCCATATCAAGCTCTTTTGCGATTTCTTCGTTAGTGGGTTCGCGATTTAGCTCCGAAGTAAGCTTGCGAGTAGTACGAAGGACTTTATTGATGGTTTCGACCATATGAACCGGGATACGAATGGTGCGAGCTTGGTCGGCAATAGCACGCGTAATTGCCTGGCGCACCCACCAAGTAGCGTAAGTAGAAAACTTAAAACCTTTTTCAGGGTCAAATTTTTCGACGGCACGAAGTAGGCCAGTGTTCCCTTCTTGAATTAAGTCAAGAAAGTCGAGGCCGCGACCACCATAACGCTTGGCAATTGAAACAACAAGGCGCATATTAGACTCCACCATCTTGTCTTTGGCTTTTTTGTCGCCTTTAACGATGCGCTGAGCGAGATCAGCTTCCTCTTCAGGAGTTAAAAGTGGGATTTTGCCAATTTCACGGAGGTAAAGTCGGACGGAATCATCTGCAAAAGCGTCGACATTCTCTGCAGTAATGGCAAGATCTTCGTCGGAAAGTTCTTCTTCGCCCTCAAGGTCGGAAGTCTCTGGTTCATCAAAATCAAGTGCTAAATCGTTTGCGTTCAAAATATCATCTTGTTTTGGGTTCATTAGCTATAAGTATAATCTATTGCGCCGGATTTTGCAAGCTAAGAATCTCGCGAAGAACATCTTCGTAGGCTTCGTCATCTTCGCTAAGGCCATCGAGTTTTATGCTTAGCTCTTGAATGCGTTGTTTTCTACATTCTGCTTGATAACGAGACATTAATTCTTTTGCTTCCTCTTCATAATTAGGGTTTTTAATGCCAGAATGTTCACTGCTAAAAACTAGCTCAAGTTCATTAATTCGTGTGTCATCTTCTGGAATATCCAAGGGGATTTGAGTTTTGACGATACCGCCAAAAACTTTAAGAGCTAAGAGGCTATCCTCAAGCTTTTTGATGTTACTTGGCGTAACGGAAGTTTTAGGCTTTTTGAGATATTTGTGAGATGCAGCTTGTTCTAATTTTTTGTTCAATCTTGCCCCTTTTTCGCGCAAAACTTCTACGTCAACCCCGAGCTTTTTGGCAACTTTACCCTCGTAAGTGGCGCGTTCAACTTCGTCTTTGACATAGTCTAGTAGTTTAAGGGCAACATCGGAGTATTGTTTTTTGTCTGGTGCGAGATTTAAATTAAGATTTTCTTCGTATTTTTTAAGCAGCCAATCGACGGCCGGGATACGCTCTTCAACAGCCTGTTGCCAAAGCTTAGGGTCCTTTTGGATGAGCTCGTCCGGGTCTTTGGCGCCGTGATAATTAGAAATAACCGTGAGATTAATGCCGAGATCACCGGCAAGCATAATGGCGCGTTCGGTGGCTTTGACACCAGCAGCATCGCCGTCGTAAGCAAGGCGGATGTCAGAAGTGAGGTTGGATAAAATCTTTAAATGTTGTTCAGTCATAGCGGTACCAGAAGTAGCAACTGCTTCTTTAACACCAGCCTGGTGAGAAGAGATTACATCCATGTTCCCTTCTACTATTACCACGAAACCACTACGGCGAATAGCTTCTTTGGCGTTATATAGACCGAAAATAAAACGCGATTTGTTAAACAAAATCGTTTCTGGTGTATTAAGATATTTAGGTTCGCCCTTTTGCAAAATACGCGCCGTAAAGCCAATGACATTGCCAGTAGTGTCGATAAATGGCACCATCATGCGATTACGAAACAAATCGCCCTTGTATTGGTTGAGGAGGCCAGCTGAATTAAGTTCATTAAGTGTGAAACCACGTTTTTGCAAGACATTTAAAAGCGCCTTGCCGCTAGCGGGAGAATAGCCTATCTTAAATTCTTCGATGATTTTTCGATTTAGGTGGCGTTTATAAAAAACGTAATCGCGGGCGGTTTGACTACGCACGAGGCAAGCTTGGTAATATTTTGTGGCTAAGGCCAATGCTTCTTTAGCTCGATTTTTGCGACGAGAGACATTGGGATCGCCGCCACGATATTTAGTAAGATCCACGCCAGCCTGAGCAGCAAGTTTTTCCATAGCTTCTTTAAAACTAATTCCTTCAACTTCCATGATGAATGTAAAAATATCGCCGCCTTTATTAGCGGAAAAATCATGCCAAATGCCCTTTTCAGGCGAAACCATAAAACTAGGAGTTTTGTCGACGCCCCAAGGAGAATGCCCTTTTAAATTGCGGCCGGCTCGTTTTAACTCTACATACCCACCTACCACATCCTCAATCGCGAGCCGAGATTTGATTTCTTCCTTCGCGTCGTTCATGCTATAATTATAGCATGGATAATCAGGAGTATCTTAAGCAAATATCGTCAATGAACCGGCCTAATAAGAAGCCTAAAGTAGGGTTTTTATCGTCGCCCTTTTTTAAGGTGGCAGTAGGCGGGGTAGTAGCTTTTGTGCTAATTGCAATCATAGGCTCAGTGTTAAGTGGCGGAAAAGCAAGTATCCAGGAGCAGACGATTGCGTTAAGGCTACAGCTTGATAATACTTTAAGCGTAATATCGGATTATCAGCCCAATATAAAATCCTCCGACTTAAGATCCGGTAGCGCTTCATTATATGGCGTGTTATCTAATACGAGCCGTGAACTAACGGAATATATAACTGAACAATATTCTTACAAAAGCGGTTCTGAGAGCGAAGCAATAAAAGAAGAAGCTACTACCCATAAAGATGAATTGGCGGCGGATTTGTTTGAGGCTAAGATTAATGGCACACTGGATAGAATTTTTGCACACAAAATGGCACTTGAAATTTCATTAATTACTACAAAAGAAGCAAGCATTTATGATGCTTCCGGTAATGAATCATTACGATCGCTGCTAACAACTTCTTATAACAGCTTAAATAATTTGTATGACAAATTCAGTAATTTTTCGGAAACTAAATAAAGAAAGGATTATATGGGTAAAGCCGAAAAAACCGTGGGCAAAACAAAAGAAGTTCTAGAGAAAGCACGTGAGAAAAACTCTGGGTTCCGCAAGGAATTTATTGAGTTTATTAATCGCGGTTCGGTAGTAGATCTTGCGGTAGGTGTGGCAGTAGGTGGAGCATTTACGGCAATTGTTAATTCCCTTGTAAACGATATAATTATGCCAATTGTGGGGCTAATAGCCGGTGGCGTAGATTTCACCGAGTTAAAATGGGTGATTCCAAATTTCTTCGGTGGTGAAGATGCGGCAGTAATTGCATACGGGAATTTTATACAGAATGTAGTAGAGTTTCTAATTATTGCGTGGGTAATTTTCTTGATAATTAAGGCAATGAACCGCATTAACCGTAAGAAAGACGAGCGAAAAGCTAAAGCTTAGCTTAAGTTGTAGCTGAGACGGACGAGATCTTCTAGCTCGTCCGTTTTTAGTTGGCCAGCAGGAACGATTTCAATACCACCACGGCCAAAATAACGTGATTCCATAACGGATTCGTATTTTTCTTTTAGGAGTTGTCCAAGTTTGTCATCGGTGCGAATTTCGATAGTATTTTTATTAATGACAAGAAAGACTTTTTCACCTTTCAAAAATAACTCTCGCTCTTTTTCTTTCTTAGACGTAAAGTTTCCCATGCCACTTACTTTAGAAAGTTCAAATACCATTTTAACTCCTCAATAGAACCCGTAATATCATCAAGCGCTCGATGGTTCTCGGGCTTAATAAATTTTTTATTCAAAGCATTTTCAAAGTAGATTTTCCAGGCTGAGACATCGAGCATACGGTAGTGGAGACGTTTGTTTAGTTCTGGCATTTCGCGCTCAATAAACTTGCGGTCTTGGTGGATTGAATTACCGGCTAGATAAATCTCACTACTAAAGTTATCATCAAGAAATTGCAATAATTTCCTTTCTACGGTAGATACAGGCTCGCCGGTTTGGTTCTGTGCAATGAGTGCATCGCGGGACTCAGCATTTTTCTCCCAAAAGCTACCTACCATGCGTTTCTTGATGAGAGATTTTTTGACCTTAACGACAGCCTCAAATCTGGCGATTTCATTCAATTTCATGTCCGTAGCAATGGCGGCAACTTCTAAGATTCTATCTTTAGCCGGATCAAGCCCGGTCATTTCTAAATCAATCCAAAGGAGTTTAGCTTTTTTCATTACATTTCCTCCGGGATCTCAATGCCTAAAATATTAAGACCGTGCGTTATGATTTGGAGATAAACTGCAACTAGTTTAAGACGATTGTCTTCTTCTGCAGAACCAACTACTGGGCAGTTCTCGTAAAAGCGAGAAAAATCCTGAGCAAGTTCGTATAAGTAGTTGACGACTTTGTGAGGAGCCATTTCGGCAACGGATTCGGCCAGCGTGCTTTTGTACTCAAGAATCTTTTTTATTAAATTACGTTCAGACGACTCAAGAATAAACTCTTGCTCACGTCCATCATGAATGCTCGCCCGAGTTTTATCTTCAAAATCATCGCCGGATGATTTTTGTAAGATTTTTTTAGCGCGGACGGCGGAATAGAGGAGATAGGGGCCGGAGTTGCCGGTCATTTTGACAGATTCTTTAGGGTCGAAAATGATATTGCCACCCATTTTATATTTCAAGAAAGCATATTTAGTAGCGGCGAGAGAAACTTTCGGATCTTCTGAATTATATTCAACTTTTAGAGCATCTTTTACCATGTCTAAAACATCGACTGCTTTTAAGAAATTGCCTTTTCTAGATGACATTTTGACATTTCCGGGAAGCTTGACAAGGCCATGAGTTAGATGGCTGGTCCTCTCTACTAAGTCTGGGGCATACTGCTCAATAGACTTTAAAACAACCTTCATATATTCTAGCTGTTCATTACCGGTAATAACAACGGACTTATCAAAATGATAATCGTTCCATTTGGTGAAAATTAAGCCCACGTCTTTAGTCTCGTAGGTGGGAACGCCTTCCTGATTGATAAATACGCGAGTATGAAGGCCGAATTTATCACCGCGGAAAATGACTGCTCCATCACTAAGTTCGTAAACACCATTTTTTAGTTGTTCCTGTACTTTTTCTAGGCCTAAGGCTGCAACTGTAGATTCCGGGTAGAATTTGTCGAATTTAACCCCTATTTTAGCGTAAAAATCTTTAAAATAGCTGTAAGATAACTCTCTGCCACGCCAATAAAGATCCGAAAGTTCTGTGTCATGAATATTTTCGGAATTGATTTTATAAATTTCTTTGTTGAGCTTAGTGATCTCTGCGTGAGCTTTTTCGTCTTCGTCGTAAGCAGCGGTGCCTTCGACGTAGCATTTGGCAATATCATCAATAGCGAGCTCTCTAATGTCTTTCTGCTTTAAAATATACATGGTTTTTGCAACATGAAGACCTACGTCGCCACCAAAATTGGCACGAATGACCTTAGCGCCAGCATATTCAAAAAGTCTGGAAATAGAATCGCCCACTATGCTAGTGTATAAATGGCCGACGTGTAAAACTTTAAATGGGTTTGGATCACTAAATTCGCAAATAACAGTTTTGTTAATAAATGCGTTTGAAGTAATTTCCTTTTCAAAATCCTTATTTAAGCTGTTGATGCTTTTGAAAAGATAATCATTTGATAAATTAAAATTAAGAAAACCTGGAGCGGTGATTGCGAGGGTTGCTGTATGGTTGCAAACGCTCACAAAAGCTTCTAACAACTCCTCCGAGATTGCCATCGGTGATTTATGAAGTTCCTTGGCAAGCTTTAGGGGGGCGTTAGTGGAATAGTCTGCGTCAATGTTCTCTGGGGATGGAGTAAAATCAGGCTCAAAATCAATATTGTATAATTTTTTGATAGTTTGTTTGAGCTGTTTTTTAATTTCTTCCATATATAATATATTATACCATATCTAGAGGATTATGTTATAATAGGGGTAGCCGCGGGTATCGTATAGCGGCTATTATGTATCCTTCCCAAGGATGAGATCAGGGTCCGACTCCCTGTACCCGCACCAGTTACATGAACGTCCGCTAGGGCGTTTATTCGTTTACTGGGATAGAAATCGTAATAAGTTCGTTGACTTTACCGTCTTCGTAGAGGGTATTGAATCTAGAAGTAAACTCAGTAAAAGGAACCTCGATAGATACGAAATTAACTTCGGTATCAGTTTTATTGAGAAGTTTGACAAAATAATAACCATCGCCATTCATGGAGACGAAGCGACCACTTTGCTCGCCAGGGGCAAGTTTGAAAGCTTCCGAGGCGCGACCACCGTCTATATTTTGATTGCTAACCATGCCGCCTGTTTCCTCATATTTAACTTCAGAACCTAAAGCTTCAGCGACTGCGCTATAATTGCCGCCGTTTTCGGCGAGTAAAGCTTCTACACGATTGGCAAGATAATTAGCCCTTTCGTCGATTTCTGTCTCAACTTTAACTTTGATGATAGTCAAATATAACATTCTATCATATTCGCTTTTGTCGAGGCCAAAATTCTCTTCAATTATTTTCATAAAACCATCCTCGCTACGTTCGACGCCTCCAATAGAAAGATGGCGTTCAAATTCGGCATCAATTTCTTCGTTCGAAACCGTAATACCCAATTCTTTAGCGAGTTTCATGGCATAAGTGTATTCTTCGGCTTCGGTAAGAGCGGCGCGTTTATACTGGAGTTTTAAATCTTCAATTGAGCCATCGTTGTCAACCTGGCCAGATTGGCGTTCAATAGATAAAATACTACTACGATAAAACATAAGGTAATCAGAGAAGCGCACATTCTGGCCATCTACAGTGGCAACTGGTACAGGCAAAATTTTGGTAACTCTAAAGAGCATTTCGTCGGTCATACCGAATTGATAGAGTGCCAGCCAACCGCTAGTAATCAAAATGGCAAAAACGATAAAAGCAATTAGTACTGTATTAATGACTACGCGATGCTTAGTCCATTGCAAAGGATATTTGAACTTGCGACCAGCCGCTAGGACTTCTTCACGACGTTCTTCGACCTTCTCTTGTTCGGTCTTCTTCCCTTCTTTTTTAGATAGCAGTTTCATGATATAATTATAGCACATTGCTTGTGGCTCCGTAGCTCAATGGATAGAGCAATTCCGTCCTAAGGAAGAGGTTGTGCGTTCGACTCGCACCGGGGTCACCATTTTTTTATGAAGCGCTCTAGCGAGTCGTTCTTCGAATCGACTCGCACCGGGGTCACCATTTTTTATGACCTATGCTATAATGAGGTTATGGTAAAGAAAAGCAGAGGTCATAATAATAAGAAAGATAACTTAATTTGGACGATCGTGGGGGCAGTCGTGGTAGTGATTGCCGCAATAAGCGGCATTTTTGTAGCGCTTAACCAGACGCCGGCAGATTATATAGTAGAAACAAATGCTTTCTTTGCACCATTTGAGTTCTATGAGGGACGCGAAATTAAAGGTGTGGATATTGAAATTATCAGCCGTGTGGCGGAAAAGTTGGGCAAAAAAATAGAAGTGAAAGATGTAGAATTTGACGTAATTATAGACAACGTGGCGGCAGGAAAAATTGCGGATGCTGGAGCAGCAGGATTGACAATTACTCCAGCACGAGCGGCAAAGGTGAACTTTAGCATTCCCTATTATACTTCGGTACAATTCGTAATTTATGCTAAAGATGCGGCACCAGAAACACGTAATGGTCATGTCGTTTGGGGCGAATTGGCGGGCAAGATTTTAGGCTCGCAAACTGGAAGCACCGGGTATTTATTCGCGTCTGACGAAATAGATGAGGGCGTACTAGCAGGGACTAGCACTACTATCAAGGGATTTGACTCACACCAATTAGCAGCGGATGCGATTGGCGCACATATTGTTAATTATGCAATTGCTGATAAGTTAGCAGCCGAGTTCATCGTAAGCAAAAATGATAATTTGGCAGCTGCCCCGCTATATTATGCTGGTGAGACGGTGGCTGATGATTATCCAGTGGAAGAATCTTACGCAATCGCAGTGAATAAAGAACGTACCGAATTGCTAGAGGCATTCAATGAAGTTTTGGCAGAGATGTCTACCAAAGACCCAAAAGGAATCTCAGAAATTGACCGCTTGGTTGTAAAATACATGGGCCTAGCTGATGAATGATTTTTTCTCGAAGTTAATAGAATTATTCACAACACCAGAATACATTGATTCGCTTTTGCATGGTTTTCTATTGACCCTTGAGATTTCGTTTTTTGCAATAATACTTGCATTTTTACTAGGAACGTTAATTGCTCTAATTGAGACAGCTAAAGAATCTAAATGGTTGGCAGTGCCAAAATTTATTTGTCATGTTTATGTGACAGTAATTCGCGGAACGCCAATGGCTTTACAGCTATTTATTATGTTCTTCGTAATCTTTGCAATCCGAGGATTTCCGGAAATTATTACGGCAGTGCTAGCTTTTGGTTTTAATTCAGCGGCTTATACTGCAGAAATTATTCGAGGCGGTATTTTATCTGTAGACAAAGGCCAGACCGAGGCAGGGTTGGCGCTAGGGCTATCAAAATTAACCATCTTTTGGCGAATTGTGGCGCCACAAGCAATTAAAAATATCATCCCGGCATTGGGTAACGAAATTATCACTGTTATAAAAGAGACTGCAATTGTAAGCATGATAGGAATGTATGATCTTAATATGGCAGCAAAAGACATCGGTTCGGGGCAGAATATGGCGAGCTATATCGTACCGATGTTTGTGGCGGCTCTGTTTTATCTTGCAACGGTTTATTTAATTACATTTATAATCAAACGTATTGAGAAAGGGCTTAGAAAAAGTGATCTTAGTTCGTAATCTTAAGAAAAGCTTCGGCAAGAACAAAGTTTTAAGAGGCATTGACTTTGAGCTTGAAGCGGGAGAGCGAGTAGTGATTCTGGGGCCATCTGGTTCTGGCAAGTCAACATTCTTACGTTGTATCAATCGAATTGAAGAGCCAACAGCCGGAGAAATTTATTTTAATGGTAGATTAATTACTGACAAAAATATCGAAAAAATTCGCCAAGAGATTGGCATGGTATTTCAGCATTTTAACTTAATTAACAATTTGACAGTAATGAAAAATTTGACTTTGGCGCCGGTAGTTTTAAAATTAATGAGCCAAAAAGAAGCTGAGAAAAAAGCGAGAGAGTTCTTGCGACACATCGGGCTGGTGGACAAGGCCGATTCTTTCCCTGCTAGTTTGTCTGGTGGGCAAAAACAACGAGTAGCGATTGTCCGTGCAATGATGCTGAATCCAAAAGTATTGTTATTTGATGAGCCGACTTCGGCACTAGACCCAGAATCAATCGGCGATGTACTAGAACTAATACGAGAATTAGCGGATAATGGGATGACCATTATGATAGTGACGCATGAAATAAATTTTGCTAAAGAAATTGCAACAAGAGTGGTATTTATAGATGATGGAAAGATCATTGAAAAAGGTAAGCCGGCAGAATTTTTTGCTCACCCAAAAACTCCGCGGGTAGCGGAGTTTTTGAAAAAGGTACTGTAATTATCTAGTGTATTTTTCGTTGAGGTCACTATAATCGTAGAGCTCATTGGCGTTGAACCAGAGATCGATTTCTTTCTTAGCTTCTTCGAGAGAGCCAGAAGCATGAACAAGATTTGGCACACCTACGCCCTTAGCGTCAGAATAGCCAAAACTCATATGCGAGAAGTCGCCACGAATAGTGCCCATTTCTGCAGATTTTGGTTCGGTGGGGCCGACGATTTTACGAACAAGAGGTTGAGCCTCGACACCCTCTAGAACCATAGCGATGACAGGACCGCTCATCATATACTCAACATTGTAACGGAAAGCGGTTTCGCCACGACGAGTAATCATTTGGCCGATGTCTTCGTAGTGCATACGATAAAGCTTTTCGTCTGGCATGACCATCTTCATACCGACAATTTTAAGACCAACGCGCTCAAAGCGCTGAACTACTTCGCCAATAATACCGCGTTGAACTGTGTCTGGCTTTAAAACAACGAGAGTACGTTGAATAAAATCTTTTTCTTGTGCCATAAAAACTCCTTTTTCTCATTATAACATAGGTTTTGATATAATAGAGGCATGTATATATCGGATTTGATTGAAGAGTTTCTGGAACATCTTGAGGTCGAGTCGGGACGAAGCAAAAAGACAATCGAAAATTATCGTTTATATTTAGAGAGGTTTTTAGAGCTTTCACAAGAAATCTTAAACAAAGACGATATCAAGCCGGATGATATTAATCGAGAGTTATTAAGAAAATATCGATTAAAATTAAATCGTTATGGCTCTGAAAATGGTGGCGACGATTTGAAAACAATTACGCAAGCATATCATTTGATTGCGCTAAGAGGATTTTTGAAATATCTAGCACGGCGAGAGATTAAATCACTTGACCCGTCTTTAGTAGATTTACCGCATGTGATTAGAAAACAGGTGACGTTTTTGCATTTTGATGAAGTGGAGGAAATGCTAGATCAAATCGATTTATCGACAGAATCTGGACTCAGAGATAGGGCAATCATTGAATTATTGTATTCGGGTGGATTACGAGTTTCGGAATTAGTAGGGCTAAATCGCGACTCGATAAACTTAGAACGGCGAGAGTTTATGGTGCGAGGCAAGGGCTCAAAGGATCGGCCAATTTTTATTAGTCAATCAGCGGCGGACCGCGTGCAGGATTATCTAGATTCGCGCACTGATTCCCTGCCGGCGCTGTTTTTAAATAATAGTCGAAACTTGCAGGCGGTGGATACTTCCGGAAATTATCGGCGTATGACGGTGAGGTCAGTAGAACGAATCGTAGAAAAATATGCTAGAATGGCTGGTATTACGAAGCATGTTTCCCCACATACACTAAGACATTCTTTTGCAACAGACCTTTTGATGAACGGAGCGGATTTGCGTTCAGTACAGTCGATGCTCGGCCATGCGGACATTTCAACTACGCAAATATATACGCATGTAACAGATGCGCATTTAAAAGAAATTCACGAAAAATTCCATTCAGAAACTAAATGATTAGTCGCTGCTAATCTTAGGATTATAGAGACGAATAACCGTTGAAATTGTGGACGGGCGATCGGCGCCGGGGCCATACCAGCAAGTACGAATATAAAAATCGTAGTAGGCGGATTTTTGACTGATATTATTGCCGTCGACAATGGTAGTGGTGTCGATGTCTTCTACGGCAATAATATAAATACCCTCGGCACGGCTGATAGGATTAGTAGTGCTAGTGCTATTGTCGTATAACGATTCTTCGCTAATAGTGCTGTAGATGATGTGCGGATAAGTGGTAGCTGGGTAAAAGACGTTTTCACTAGCTGCGCTAAGAACAATCTCGCTAGTGGTGCCAGATTTAAGCTCTTTAGTATTGATGATAAAGGCACCTTGGTCAGAAAGATTATCGTTATTATACAATTCAGCACAGCTACTGGGTTTGTAATTTAGAATTTCTTCGTTAATATTGTCCCTAGTTCTGGCACGAGATGTGATGGCTTGCCAGAGATCGGCATATTTGGTGCCACCAGAAGCGTTGGCGCCGCCATTATTGTTGATGTAGGAAGACTGGATGAAACGCAAAGCTTCAGCTTGGGCATCAATTTCTTCGCGGGCAAGGGTGGTTTCTAGAGCGGCCTGGGCGCTAGAAGTGCTACCGTTAACAACTGATACTACAGCCACTGCCACCATGGAAAAAATCCCAACCGCAAGCGTAACTTCGATAAGAGTGTCACCCTTTAATTTATGCATAAGCTTATTATATCATGTGTCAGTAGGTTCGGCTAGATTTAGCCTAGTAGCGAATTAAAGAAAGTAGAAAAGGCCAGAACTACAACGAAGGCAATTACCATAAAGGGGCCGAAGTAGATTTTTCGATTGTGATGTTTTTTGACAATTGGCGCCATAACGAGGCAAGCAGTAAAATTAGAGAGAAAAAGAGTGATAAGAGCAAGCCAGGGAGTGCCGAGGATGAGAGCAATAATGCTACCAAGAATCCAGTCGCCATCACCGACCCATTTACCTCTAGAAACAAGATGAAGAACTAAATAAAGGCCGCCAAGAATGAGCACGGCGAAAAGAAGATCTACGAGGTCGAGACCAAGGTTTTCAAAATTAGAAAAGTTGGCCCATTCTCGCAGGGCTACTATAATTATAGCACATATGGCACAGAAAGTCAATGCTGGCACTGGAAGCTGGCCATAAAGCCCGTCATAGATTGCTAGAAAAGCGAGGCCAGCGGTAAGAATAAGAGCAAAAACAAAAATACCCCATTCGGCTGGGTAGATAAGTAAGGTATCAAAAGTAAGTCCACCTAGCCCTACGCCAATGCCAAGAAGCAAGAAGGCGGTAGCAAGACCAAGTTCTGAGAGAAATTCAGCGAGACCGATTTTGTGGCCGCATTTACGACATTTCCCTTTTAAAAATAACCAAGATAGAATTGGAAGGTTGTCGTACCATTTGAGCTGGTAGCCGCAAGAAAGACAAACGGAGCGTTTATTTTTTAGCTTTTGTTTAGAAGTTCTGAGATGAAGGCGGCGAGCTTGGCAGCAAAGGAACGAACCTAAACAGGCACCAAGTAGAAATAATAAAATAAGAAAAATAATTTGCATAATTTAATTTTACCACAAGCCTTGTGTTTTCTCGGAAATAATCTTATAATTTAAAGCAAAAGGAGTATTATGAAAAAGGGTGAAAACAGGAGAGGATTTACGATTATCGAAGCCTCGTTGGTGATTGCGATTGCAGGTTTGATTTTCTTGATGGTATTTATTGCGTTACCGGGCTTAAGAACTTCGCAACGTGACACACAGAGGCGAGCAGATGTAACCCATTTGATTGATGAAATCAAAAATTACCAAACTAATAATCGCGGGGCATTGCCGAGCCATGATTTTGGTATAACTGGGGAATATGTAAGGTGGCTCTCGTATTGGGATACGACAGGGCTAGGCCGCAATGATGATGGCTGGGAAGAGCTATATTATTCTTACCTTGGGAAGGATTTTGTGGACCCGAATGGCAATGCTTACACTCTGCATGTGGTAGCCTGCAATATGGATGGGTCAAAGGTGATGGCAAGTACGCCGGATGTGGAATGTCCGACAACGGCGACGGGTGGGACGGCAAATGTGTCCGAGAAGAGCTTTCCGAATAGTTATAATATGTCGGTAGTAATTGGCGCAACCTGCTATGGTGATCAAGCGGTAGGGTCATCGAACCAACGCAAAGTAGCAGTACTATACAAGCTTGAAGGCGCTGGAACTTATTGCGAAAATAGCTAAAAAGAAACATTAAAAAATACTCCCTTGCGGGAGTATTTTTGATCAGGCTAATTCTACTGATCGTCGATGCAGTAAACGCCAGCGCCTTCCAAGCGATAAAGAATCGCAAAGTGACGCTTTTCGGATTTGACTACAGCAGAACCAGAACAGCGACCACCTGGGACAATGTAAACCATGTGGACGGAGAATGGATCGTTACCAGTAATGGTATAGCCACCAGAAACAGAGCTATCAACGCCTAAGGTGCTAGTAGCGCTACCATTGGTGTACGGACCACCAGCGATGAGCTCATTCTTGATTGCCCAGTTTGGAGTAATGGTGACACTATAAGCAACACCATCCGGATCCTGGAAATCATTCTTCTTGTTGGTTTCAGATGAACCGGAGTTCATGTAATCGCGCACGAATTGGCAGGCGAGGTTACAAGTTTCGTTACCAGCAGGAAGCGTATCGGTACCAGTCCAGCTAACGGCAGCATTACCAGCGTTTGGCAAGTTGTTGTTGTCGGTGCTGTGGTTGGTCTGCCATTGCACAAGCGAGGTATCGACACGAGACATGTCGTTACGGCGCTGAGTATCACGCTGTGAACGTTGGAGCGCTGGTAGAGCCACGAATACCATCAAGAAGATCAAGCCTGCGATTGCGAGCACGAGCACGACTTCGATGATGGTGAAGCCCTGTTTAGTGTTGATATTTTCTTTGGCCATAAATAAATCCTTTCTAGATTTTATGCTTAAGCTTATCATAACTTAAAATAATTTAAAAATCAAGACTTTTCCCCAAAAAAACTAGTTGGCGACGGAGTTAACGAGCGAGTAGATTGGAAGCAAAGTACCGCCTACTACGACACCAATAAGGCCAGCCATAATAACCATAAGAATAGGCTCAATCATAGTAGAGATGCTGTTGATTTGCTCATCGAGTTCATTTTCGTAAACCTGAGCGGCTTTGCCAAGCATTTCGTCAATTTTACCGGATTGTTCACCAATGGATGCCATCTGCGGCACGAGCGGTAGCATGTATTCCCTGTCTTTGAGGGCTTCCGAAAGAGCTTTGCCCCCTTTAATAATTTCTAGAGATTTGGAATATTCTTCTTCAATAACAACGTTGTTGGTGGCATCAATGGCAATACGTACAGATTCTAGCATTGGGACACCAGTAGCAAGCATCATCTCGGCCGTACGAGCAAAACGCGAAACGTAAAGTTTGCGGAAGAGGCCACCAAAGATAGGGGCATGAATTTTAAAACTGTCCATGGCTTTGCGGCCAGCGGTGGTGCGCTTGACAAAATAGTAAATTGAGCCGGTCGTTACTGCGATTACGGCAATTACTAACCACCAGAAGTTAGCAAAGAAATCGGTGAGGTTAACTAGACCTTGAGTAAGCCCTGGCAATTCTTCGCCCATATCTTCATAAAGATTCTTAACTTGTGGCACAACGGCAATCATCATGAAGGCAAGCACTGCAATAATGACAAATAAAATAATAGCTGGATATACAAGGGCGCCTTTGATTTTGCTTAGCATAGCGGCATCTTTTTCTTCCTGATCGGCGAGACGCCGGAGAGCAAGGTCGAGAGTACCAGAAGTTTCGCCGGCCTGAATCAATGCCGTGTAAACACCATTAAAAAC
The DNA here is from genome assembly GCA_964561295.1 of uncultured Candidatus Saccharibacteria bacterium. GTDB lineage: Bacteria > Patescibacteriota > Saccharimonadia > Saccharimonadales > Saccharimonadaceae > Nanosyncoccus. Next base: position 49,227 of record CAZLPA010000001.1, read on the forward strand.
TTCTGGGTGAGCGGAAAAAGCTTCGTAGAGGCTTTGGCCGGATTCTACACTGGTAATAATTTCTTCGGCAATTTGCTTCATGCCCTTGCTTTCGGTTTGATCAGCGACTGTTCGGAGACTGGCTGCGAGTGGTAAACCCGCGCCGATTAGAGTAGAGAGCTGGCGCGTAAACATAATGCGGTCTTTATTGGTGACATGGTTTTTGCCGCCAAATAAGCCGGTGCCTTCTTCAACAACGGATTGCGGAATGTAGCCTTGCTCAATGAGAAGACGGCCAGCGGTCTGTTCGTTTTCAGCCTGAATGCTACCCTTTAAAATCTTGCCAGTTTCTTTTTCTCTAGCTTTATAGTCAAAACGTTTCATTTAGCCCCTCACTAAGCGGTTTAGTTCATTAAGGTCGACTGCAAAATCGCGGGCGGAGTCATAAGTAATAACACCGGTCTGAACGAGTTTGGCAAGGGTGCGGTCCATGGTTTGCATGCCTTCAGCAGCGCCGGTTTGGATAGCGGTGTCGAGCTGGAAAGTTTTACCATCACGAATAAGTGAACGTACGGCGGAATTAGCGATGAGAATTTCTGCCGCAACTACACGGCCACCGCCAATGGCTGGGACAAGGCGTTGTGAACAGATGGCCATTAGCATATTTGAAAGTTGAGAACGTACTTGTGGTTGCTGATGTGCCGGAAAGACATCAATCATACGGTCGATAGATTGAGCAGCAGAGTTAGTGTGGAGAGTAGCAAAGACCAAATGGCCAGTTTCGGCAATGGTAATTGCAGCCTGGATAGTCTCAAGGTCACGCATTTCACCGATGAGTACAACGTCTGGATCTTCACGAAGTACCGAACGTAAGGCCGCAGAAAAACTAAAAGTATCATAATGAACTTCACGCTGTACAATAACTGAACGTTCAGATTTGTGAGTAAATTCAATCGGATCTTCGATGGTAATAATATGTTTGGATTTTTCGTGATTAATTTTGTCAATGAGCGCTGCGAGAGTGGTGGACTTACCAGAACCGGTAGGGCCAGTCACCAAAACTAAACCGCGCGGATAATTAGCAAAAGATTCTACGATAATTGGCATACCTAAATCATTGATGGATTTGATTTGATTAGGAATAAGCCGGAAAGCAGCGGCCATTTTGCCACGTTCATGGAAGGCATTAACACGAAATCTGGCAATATCACCGAAGGCGAAAGAGTAGTCAAACTCTTTGTCTTTCAAGAAGATTTTTTGTTGTTCTTCATCCAAAGTAGCAAAGATAATGTCTCTTAACATATCCTCATTTAAGGATGGCATGCCATTAATGGGGACTAGAACGCCATCAATGCGTAGGATGGGTGGGAGACCGTATTGAACATGGAGGTCAGAAGCTTTACGACGAATGCACTCCTCAAGGAGAAATTCGATTTTTGGTTGTCTTGTTTGCCCACTATTTTCCATACTATTATTATACCATAAGCATTATGATAAATCACTCGCAACACGATTAACTTCATCAATGGTAGTAATACCGGAAAGGACTTTTAGCATGCCGTCTTGACGCATGGTGACAGTGCCTTTTGAACGAGCGAGGCGCATAATCTCGGCAGCAGTGGCGTGAGAAATAATTAATTTCTGGATGTCTTCATCTACTTCAATAGTTTCGTAAAGGCCCGCTCTTCCCTTATAGCCACCTGGAGTTTCTTTGGTGCTCATGCCTTTAGATAACATGTAATAATCGTCATTTTTAATTGGCAAGCCTGGGTAGCCGAGGTCTTCACTAGCTGAAGCAACATCGGCGGTAGTTTTAGGCAAGAGATCGCCAATGATAGAATTAATGCCTTCGGTTTCAATTTCGGAAGATTTATAAGTTTCACGCTTCTCGGTAACACGACGCACGAGGCGCTGGCCAATTACGACGTTTAAGGTAGAGGCAAGAAGAAACGGTTCGATACCCATATCAAGAAGACGTGGCAGAATACCAGCAGCAGAATTGGTATGAAGAGTACTAAATACCAGGTGGCCCGTGAGGGCTGCTTGCACGGCGAGGCTAGCAGTCTCGGAGTCACGAATCTCACCCACCATTACTACGTCGGGGTCTTGGCGGAGAATAGAACGTAAACCAGACGCGAAAGTGAGACCGGCGTCAACATTAACTTGAATCTGGTTAATGCCATCCATTTTGTACTCGACTGGATCTTCAAGTGTAACGATATTAATTTCTTCGGATTTAATTTGTTGAATGAGGGCATAAAGTGTGGTGGACTTACCAGAACCGGTAGGGCCAGAAGTCAAAATCATGCCGTTAGGTTTTTTGATGCCCTCTAAAACAGTGCGGAGAGCGCGACCAGACATACCCATTTTTTCGATGTTCATGGTCATGCCAGTTTTATCAAGCAAACGGATAACAACTTGCTCGCCCCAAGTAACTGGTGAGATGGCAATACGAAGGTCAATTTCTTTATCGTCAACAAGAACCGTGAATTGACCATCTTGCGGGATGCGGTGCTCGTCGATTTTGAGATTACTTAGGATTTTAATGCGCGAAACTAGAGCTGGAGCAACGGTTTTAGGAAGTTCCATAATTTTACGCAAAACGCCATCAATACGGCAACGAATAATAAGCGAATCTTCAAGTGGCTCAATGTGAATATCAGAAGCTTTAGTCTTGGCAGCATAACTTAAAATTGTAGTAAGAGCTTTAGAAATTGGCGAATCTTGGATAATAGTCTTTACATCTTTTTCGGCTTCGGCAGCTTCAGCACTAGTTTCACGAACAGCTTCAGTAACGCCAGAAAAATCGCCATGGTTTTTTTCAATCATTTCGCGGATGCCACGTTCAGAAGACATCCAAACGCGAATCGGTTGATTAACGAGATTAGATAAGTAATCTGTAGCTTGAACGTTAGTAACATCTGCCATGGCAATGTTCAACATGCCATCTTTTTCGCCTAGCGGAATAGCCATGACACGCATTTGGGCTTCTTGTGGGATACGTGAAAGAATATCCTGATCGATAACTATGTTTTTTAGCTCAACATAAGGTACACCAATCAAAACTGCCGTAGCGTGCGAAACCATATCATCGGTAACAATCTTGCGCTTGGAGAGTTCGGCTAGAACGGGTTTGCCCGTAGGCTCGACTTCGTTCTTAATTTTGGCAACAAGCTCGCTGTCGGCTAAACCTTCGGCAACAATGAGGGCGACGATTTTATCTTCTGCTGCTTTAGTCAGAAGTGCCATCTTGAGTTTCCTCGCTTGCTGTTTCGTCTTCTAACTCTGCTTTCTCTTCTTCAACAACTGCGTCGTAGTTTTCGACATAGTCAGTACTTTCTACACATTCGCCGTATTCGTTGTATTCGGCACATTGCCCAACATAAACTTCGACCGTAGGATTAACCGCGCGAAAATTAAAAACTTCGGGGTCTGGTTGAGTGAGCGTATAAGTAGCATCGGCGTTAATGGTTTTAAGAGTGACATCATCAAGAGCTGGCAAAAAGAGGTTGCAAATGAAATAAGCAGTAATGACACCGATAACGGCAGCGGCAACTGAAGTAGCTAAATCTGTTTTCATTGATTATTGTCTCCACTTTTAATAACTACTGAATTTTCGGTAAGAGTAGATGGCGTCATATAAAAAGCTGTGGCTTGGGCTTGCAAAACGAGGGTGTCGTTCTTGCCAATTTCAATAGTGGCACGTTCAATATTAAACTCGCGAATAGAACGTTCGATATTATCTAGGAAGGTGATGGTCGTGGCAGTGCTGGCTTCGACAGATAAACGCACCGAGAAAGTATTAAGATTGGTACCGAGTGAGGAAGCATTGGAGCTGCCAGTAGGACTAAGTGATTCTGGCTCCCAACCGGAGATAAGGAAAATTTTGTTTAGGCTGGAAAGCAAAGCTTCCTCGTTTTTGAAGGCTGGTAAAGCGTCTGGAATGACACGAAGCGCTGAACAAATTTGAATAAGTTCACTAGCAGCAACTAGCTGTTCGCTGGTGGTGGCAGAGTTATAGAGTGAGTTCATTTCGGAATAAGTATAATTTTTGCCAGTGGCTGGATTAATACACTCTGAAGTGTTTTCTTTAGGCACGGAATTAAGAGCTTCGTTAGCGGCCATGTTTTCAAGAATGTTGGCGCGCAAAGTACCAGGAATAGAAGAAACTTCAATGGAATCCGGAGAACACTTTTTGAGCTCTTCGTCCGTATAAACTTCCCCGCTGGGCTTCTTGCAGATACCAATACCCTGGATGGCGTTGGAGTAAGCGACGATGGCTTTATCTTCTTCCATAATCACGCCAGCATTAAAGGAAATTTGATGTACAAAATGCATTATAAGCGAAATAGCGACACCGAGAAAAACTGAAGCCCCCAATACAGCAAGCAAAACATATTGTTGAGCTTGCGAGATTTTAGCGCGTTTAGAAATTGCAACTTCTTTAGCCATTATTCCCTCCGTTTGTGTTGTTGCAAGCAGCATCGGACTCAAGACAATCTGAAGCACGTTGTTCAAACATATCTTGAATTTGAACGTAAGAATCGGTAACATTGTGGCGGCCAGTTGGGCCGATAGCTAACATATGCTTATTATTAAACTTATAAACTTCTGGGGCAAAGGTAATAGTAGCGGAAAAACGCAAAACTAAATCATTGGCGGAGCTGCGACCGTTGGATGAATCAGAAATTTTAATGCCATCAGTGCCGGCTGGAACGAGATAGCAGCTGTTGGAACTAGACCAAGTAACGTTGCCAGTATTTTCATTACGATTACCGGAATAAGAAATGCATTCGCTTTCAAAATGTGGGACATTGGAGATTTCGCCGTCGAGGCTCATGTAGGGTTGCCCACTAAGTTCTTCGCTGCGATACCAGTCATTAAACTGTGGCGTGCGCCAAATGCGTACTACGGTCTGACCATTGTAAATTTCAGTGGTGTAGCCTTCGCTACGCTTGGCGGCTTCGGCAGCAGAGATATCCGAGTCGTCATCATTCACCTCTTCAGTATCATAAGCCGGGTTGCAGCCATCCCCAGTAATAAGCCAAAAAGCATAGTGGCTTGATTTAGCTTGATCGTAGAAAGTGGCACCGTCAGTGCCGGACTCTATCATACAATAAGCCGGGATGGCGGAGCCGTCTTTGTCAACGTAGGAGCCGTAATCATAGCGCATATATTGCATACTCTTTTTAAAAGAATCTAGCACGTTATAGTCAATGTAGGGCGGTTCGCCAGCGTTAGCTTGGGCATCGAAAGAAATCGTTGGATCACTATCGGAAAGATTAATACTCAATTCAGAAATAGTAATAGTGTCTGCTCCTGTGGGTAGCAAGGCGGACAGAATACCGAAAGTACGAGAAAGGAGTGTTTTATTATCTGAAATGGAAGAAAGATTACCAAGTTGATCCTTAATGGTGAGAAAATCGCTTAAATCGCTATAATCGTTAATTTTCTGAGAGAGTGTATCAAGGGTGTTCTTCTTGCCGTCTACAATGGCTTGTTGACTGCCGGCGATGACGGCAAAGGCAAGGATAACTACAACGCTAGCGGAGGCGACAACGATGCAAAGGAAGAAAATAAGGTTGCGAAGCTTCAGGGCTTTAATCATTTCTCCTTTAATATCGGGGACAAGGTTAATTTCGCGGGCCATTAGTCGTTACTCCTTTCTGAAAGGCCGATAACGACGGCAAATTCACTAGCTACTGGTGCTAGGGCTTGTTGCTGTTCTTTGGTAGTGCGGACCGATTGCCATGGATTACCTTTCATGGTAGGAACATTGGTACGAGCTTCGATATATTCCGCAAAAAGTGGTATGCGACTAGCGTAGCCGGAAAGGACAATACCACCGACTTTGCCATTTAAGTATTTAGTTTGGAAGAAACGAACTGATTTAGTAAGTTCCGAAGCATAATTTTCGAGAGGGTGGCCCAGAATTTTAAAAACCTGGCCTTCGATTTTGTCTTCGGCGAGGCCGAACTTAAGAATAAATTGACGAGCCTGATCTTCGCGAACGTCCAAACCGTTAGCAAGAGTCTTGACGAAATTGCCAAAACCGCCCGGGATGGACCGCACTAAGCGAGGCTGATTGCGATAAACAATAACGAGATCAGTAGATTTTTCACCGAAGTCAACTATCATAGTAGCATCCATCGCCCCGGGGATTGCGAGCGAGCGCGCCATGGCTAAAGGTTCTGGTTCCATAGCAATAATGTTAAGACCGGTTTTTTCGATAGTTTCCATGACAGACTCAGCATATTCTTTAGCTATGGAAGAGACTAAAATCTCAGTCTTGGCAGGATCATTAGGGCTGGGGCCAAGGACAACGTAATCGGCTTTAGCATCGCTCATAGCCATCGGCACATATTTATCGATTTCGTATTTAAAAGTTTTAGCAAGTTCTTTTTCTGGAAGAGTATCGGTTTCAACAATAGACGTAAACGTTTTTCCTGCTGGAAGGCCAATGGCGATATTTTTAGTCTTGATACCGGCTTGATTGACTGCGCCCATAATAGCTTCGCCGAGACGCTTCTTGCCGAGTTCAGAACTATCATTGATTAATTTTTGGTCAACTGGAACATAGGCATATTTTGCGAGTGTCCAACCATGGCTGACGTTACCAAAAAGTTGCACGATACGCATCGAATTAGTCCCAATATCTAGGGAGAAGAAATCGCCCACGCCATGCAATAAATTCATAAGTTTATTATAAGCGTAAACTTTTTATTTTGCAAGCTTCAAATAATAAAAACGTTCGATGTTGCCGGTTTTACCATGCAGATTGTTGTCGCGCTTCTTAATGATAAGAAAATCATTAGTTTTGAGCCAATATTCAAAGTTTTTGATAATTTTGCGACGAATTTTTTCATTTTTGACGACGCCATTATGGAGTTGGTGAGGTTCGGCTTCAAATTGAGGTTTTAACATCACGAGGAAAGCGACATGTCGACTAGGCAAATTAGATTTTAGATATTTGAGAATTTGAGTAAGCGACATAAAAGAAACGTCAGCAACAACGGTATCAATATTGCTACTAAGAGAGAAATCAAAAATATCGGTTTTTTCATGAAGCTCAATGCGAGGATCGAAGCGGAGAGGGGCTTTCATTTGATGAGAGCCCTTCTCTACTGCGATGACTTTTTTGGCGCCATAGTTTAAGGCGCACTCAGTGAAACCGCCAGTGGAGGAACCAATGTCGAGAACCGTCTTACCGCGAAAATCAAACTTGAAGGCGCGAGTGGCGTCTTCAAGTTTGAGATATCCCCGGACGGGTCCTGTCTCACCCGTTTTGGTCATCTTATTTCCTACCGCGGTATTCATAGGTATCGGTGTCTACCGAAACAGTATCACCTTCTTTAATGAATGCGGGAACTTTAATGACGACACCAGTCTCTAAAGTAGCATCTTTCATGACTGAGCTGGTGGTATCACCTTTAACTGCGGTTTCAGTGTAAGTAACAGTGAGCCAGAGATTTTTAGGCAAAACGAGGTTGATGGGGGTACCGTTGTAAAATTGGATTTCCATCTCGTCGCCGTCTTTCATAAAATCTTTCATGTCGCCCACCATATCAGCTGGAAGTTCATATTGCTCAAAGGACTCTGGATCCATAAAATAGAACTTCTCGTCGTCACGATAAAGATATTGAACTTTGCGAGTAGTGACCTCGGCTGGCTCGATTTTTTCCTGGCCTTTAAAAGTCTTTGGCAAAAGCGCACCAGTGATAAGGTTTTTAACTTTCACATTCACAATGGAACCGCCACGGCCCATAACTTTTTGTGAGTACTCCACCACTTTATACGGCTGGCCGTCTAAAGTAATGAGCGTATTTTTCTTTAGATCTGTTGGTCCGTACATATTACTCCTTAGTTATTTGAAACAAATGGCAAAAGTGCTAGATGACGAGCGCGTTTAATTGCAACTGCAAGTTGACGTTGCTGCTTGGCACTAAGGCCGGTCTTAGCAATTGGCTCAATGCGGCCGTAGGTATCGATATATCGCTGCAAAGTTTTAGTGTCGCGATAATCGAAGTAGAGATTAGGATCATTTTTAAATCTTTTCATAGTATCTTCCTTCGTTGTTAATGTTAAAATGGGACATCGCTTAGATCGATTTCGCCGTCTGGGATATCATCTGGAACGCTGGCAGAGGCTTCATCGTCATTACTACTGGATGTTGGAGCGCTGTAGTTGCTACCATTATTGTCACGAGCGGAGCCGGTGAAGTTAAAATCTTCGACGACAATTTCGGTGCGAGAACGCTTGCCACCGCCGTTTTTATCTTCCCAGCTACGCTGGCTAAGACGGCCAGAGACTAATACGCCAGAGCCTTTTTTGGCATATTGGCCAATCATTTCGCCAAGTTTACCCCAAGCGGAACAATCGATAAAGGAAACTTCTTCCTTTTGCTCGCCGTTAGAATCACGGTAAACACGGTTGACAGCAACTGAAAATGAGCAAACCGAGGCACCATTAGGAGTGCTGCGGAGCTCTGGGTCACGAGTGATATTGCCGGCAATGATAGCCTTAGAAAATCCGCGCATGATTATTCTCCTTTTTCTTCATTAGAATCGGTAGCTTCCTCAGCTTCATCGTTTTTGACTTTGCGGCGAGCAGCCATTTTGGCTTTGCGCTCATCTACGCGAACGAGAAGGTAGCGAAGAACTTCGTCGGTAATGTTCAAAACGTTACTAATTTTGACTGGGGCTTCGGCTGGAAGCTCGACATCAAAGAAATAGTAAACGGCGAAATCTTGGCCTTTGATCTGATAGGCGAGGCGCTTTTTGCCATCATTTTCTTCTTTGGTGATTTTACCACCGTTAGACTCGATAAGTTTTTTAACTTTATCGACGACTGGGTCCAGATTCATTTCGAGATCTGGATGAAATAGGATTGAAAGTTCGTAATCTTTCATATGACTCCTTTGGTTAAAGCAAACGCTGCTCTCCATTTTGGGTTGGCTCGTTTGCTGAGCTGATATTGGGGCGATTATAGCACAGATTATGAGAAATGGCAAGGTCGGGGTTATTCAACAAGAGTGGCATTGGCATAGAACCAGTCGATAACCGTTTGATCGGTAACATCAGCACCGCCAGTAATAGTGATGGTGCGATATGCCGGGTCATACCAATTCGAAACATAGTCAGCGGTTATGACGCCCTCACAGACAATAGTAGAACCATAGTCCATATGATTTTCCCCGCCAGGAGGTGGTGGTGGCACATCAGGTCCAGGCGCGGAGCCCCTTAACACTTGTTGTCCGCTATCATACCAGCGTATGGTATAAATATAATCAAAATTTGATCCTGCCGAATTAAAGCTAATATTGGCCCGCCAGCTACCACTTTCTGTGTAGACCTCTTCGTTAAAATACCATGTACAGCCAGTAAGATCTTCTGCGCACTTTAGGGAGTTGTCTACATTGGCGACGGTGGAGAAATTGAGGATAGTAGAATAAGTGCCGGCAGGCTGAAAAGAATTGACCTTGGCGGCAAAGTTAAGGGTAGTGGTCGTAGAGTTAGAGGCTGAATTGGTGCTAATGAGCTCAACAGTAGAGGGGACAGACACATAATTGGTGCTGTCTGAGAATTTGTAGCCCCAAGCATTGGTGGGAAAATTGTTCTCTGTATATGTGCCACTACCGAGAGTGGCAATAATTGGATGGCTATTGGCGTCTAACAATATATTATTGGAGTTGCTAGCCATAATAAAATTTGCATTGGTGAGGTTCGTATTGTCTACTATCATGGTAAGGGTATATCCGTAAGGATTGTTGGTGCCGGCGGAAATGGCAAGATTTGCAGTGTTAAAAGTTGCATCGCCATCAGAAATGCCAGGAGTAAGGTCTAGATTCACCGCGACAGGAAGAGAAAGCTCCAAAACAGTGTCAGATACATCCAGGTCAAAAACAACATCGTTGGCTGATGCTAACTGATAAGTTGTAAAAATTCCAACAGTAACAAACGTTATGCAAATGAATACCCTAGCAATAATGCCACCTCTAGGGTTATTCTTGCGTTGGGTCCTATGCTTTACAAGAATAGCCCTAGAGGTAGTATTATTATTTGATTTTCTGATATGTATGGACCGCATATTACCTCGCTTTATAATTATTGCCGGGTGCTAAAACAAAAAGGCACCACCAGGGTGCAATTGCTCAATAATTCGTATCGGACTAGCCTACTCAAACCATCGGCTCCTAGTGATGCCTTTCTTGGTTCGAGCGAACAACTTCCGATATGAAAATCGCCGATACTTATAATTATTGAACAATTGCATTTTAATTATAGCAACAAAAAATTAATAGTGCAAGGCGTCATGTTTATCGGCTAAATAACTTAAAGATGGTCTAGAAAAGACCATCGCATTACGACATAATACGATGGTCAGTGGTATCTATTTATCCCAAGGGAAGCCGTGGCCATAATGACCATATTTTGCGGTTTCTTCGTAAATAGGGCGTTTTAGGTTTAAGAACTCAATAATGCCACGTGGGGTAAGGTCGTAGCCTTCAATTCTTTCGGGTTTACCATCAATAATAACGGTTTGTTCAAGCGGTTCAGCTTTGCCGATGGCATAAGCGAGACGAACGAGGACTTCGTGGGCATGACGATTTTTGAGATAATCTACGGCAATTTTACGAGCCATATAGGCGGCGGAACGGTCGACCTTGGATGGATCTTTACCGGAGTAACAACCACCGCCGATGGCGATGCGGGGGCCATAATTATCGACAATAAGTTTACGGCCAGTAAGGCCAGTGTCGGCATCAAAGCCACCTTGATGCCAATCGCCAGCGGGATTTATGTGAAGCTCGATTGAAGATCCCGACGAATTGTCTTCTTCGGACACGCTCGAGGCCATTCGGCCAAGCTTATGGTCCTCAGAAGACAATTTCGGAGCTCCTTTTAAGCCGTTTTTAGCAATAAACTCTTTAATAAGCTTTTCGAGTTCGGATTTGGAGACATTTTGAAAACTGGCGACAATGGAGTCGATGGAGCCATCTGGCGCAATAGTAACTTGAGTTTTGCCGTCGTAAGGATGTTTGTTATAAATAAATTCATTTAGATTCCTAGACAGGACGACTTCAAGTGGAAGCATCTCTGGAGTTTCATCAGTGGCATAGCCAATCATAATGCCCTGGTCGCCAGCGCCACCAGTATCAACGCCTTGAGCAATTTCGGGAGACTGCTTAACGATTTTGGTGTGAACCTCAATATCGTCACCGGCAATGCGGTGAACGATTTTTGCGATGTCGATGTCTTTGGCAGTAGAGGTGATCTCACCGGTGACAAAAACTACCCCGTGCCCGCCACAGGTTTCGGCAGCAACTCTCGCATCCTTATCTTCAGTTAAATAAGCGTCCAAAATCGCGTCGCTAATTTGGTCGCAAAGTTTGTCTGGGTGTTTTGGAGAAACGCTCTCCGCTG
>CAZLPA010000002.1:0-54338 GCA_964561295.1 uncultured Candidatus Saccharibacteria bacterium
CAGCGGATTAAAACAAACCAATGTGCCCCACGGGTGGGCGCGCATCAGCGCGGGAGAGACCATCGCAAGATGGTCTTTTTCATGGTATAATTTAGATATGATTAAGTTTACAATAATAACATTATTCCAGGAGGCGCTAGAGCCATACCTAAAAACATCAATGATGTGGAAAGCAGTAGACAAAGGGCTAGCCGAATTTGAGTTTGTAAACTTACGTGATTTTGGTTTGGGGCCGCATAAGTCGGTGGATGATACACCTTACGGTGGCGGGGACGGAATGTTGCTCCGATGCGAGCCGGTATTTGCTGCGATAGAGTCAGTAAAGGCCAAAGATCCAGAAGCGAAAGTAATTTTGCCAACGCCGGTAGGGGAAATCTGGAACCAAGAGAAAGCTAGAGCGTTTGTGTCTGATGCCCACTATATTATTCTGTGCCCACATTACGAAGGGTATGATGAGCGGATTTTGCAACTAGTGGATTATAAGATTTCACTAGGCAAGTATGTATTAACGGGCGGGGAGCTGCCGGCATTAATTATTATTGATTCAGTAGTAAGGCTAATACCAGGCGTACTAGGTGGGGAAACTTCAGCGGCAATTGAATCATTCTCAGACGGTGATAATTTGGAATATCCTCAATATACGAAGCCGGCCGAATTCCGGGGGATGAAAGTGCCAGAGATTTTGCTTTCTGGCAATCATGGTGAAATTGATAAATGGCGCAAAGAGCATTCTGGAAAGGCATGAAATTATCTGATTCTACAGAACAGCTAAAAGGCATTGGGCCAAAAACGGCAGAGATTTTACAGAAAGCTGGAATTAAAACTATCCGAGATTTTTTTTATAATTTACCAAGAGATTATGAGAGTTTCCAGGCAGCAACTTCGATTGCTGAAATGCGCCCGGGCAAGGTGGTAGTTAGAGGAAAAATTGATAAACTTTCAACGCGAAAGGCAAAAAAGCGAAATCTGACAATTACTGAAGGGCTGGTACATGATGATACCGGAGCGGTACGAGTAGTTTGGTTTAACCAAAGTTATCGCGCAAGACAATTTGCTCCGGATAAAGAATATTACTTTTCGGGATTATATGAGCTAAAAAACGGTCGTTTCCAAATGAGTTCGCCATCTGCTGCATTGGTGGCCGATATTGACACCACATCTTCTCTGAATCCTGTCTACGTAGCTCATGGCACATTGAAGTCGGCAGATTTTCGAAAGTTAATCAAAAATGCGCGTGATAAGTTCGCTGATATCCCCGATTTACTGCCGACTGTACAACCAGGTACGCGAAGGGAAGCTTTGTTTAAGGCACATTTTCCCGTTTCGATAAAAGACGCCCAAGATGCGCGTGATTATCTAGCGTACGAAGAATTATTTGAACTAATCTTGGCCTCAAAATTAAATAAGCGCGAAAATGAAAAATTACAAGCTGCCAGAGTGGCATTTAATGTAAATAAGATTCGGGATTTTGTTGCTCGATTACCTTTTAAACTTACTAATGCTCAGCGCTTGGCGGCATGGGAAGTTTTTCAGGATTTAGAGAAGAACGTCCCAATGAATAGATTGTTGCAAGGTGATGTAGGCTCTGGCAAAACGATGGTGGCAGCGATGGCAACTTATATGGTGGGGTTATCCCATTGCCAAACGGCGCTACTGGCGCCTACAGCTATACTTGCGACGCAACATTACGAAGGCTTATCTAAATTATTAAAAGATTTTGGCATTAGGGTTGCACTTTTAACCGGTGCAACGAGAGATAAAAATAGCTTAAAAAAACGAATTGCGGCTGGGGAAATTGATTTAATTATTGGTACGCATGCACTGCTAACTGATGATACCGAGTTTAAAAATCTCGCTTTAGTCGTAATTGATGAGCAACATCGATTTGGCGTAGAACAACGACAAAAACTTTTGTTAAAATCGCCGTCTGGACTGGCGCCACATCTATTGGCAATGACAGCTACGCCAATTCCGCGATCTTTACAGCTTACGGCATTTGGTGATTTGAACGTTTCAATCTTAAATGAACTACCGAAGGGGCGGCAGCCAATTGAAACACATATTTTAGAGGAAATTGAAGCAAGAGGCCAGCTTTACCCCAGAATGCATGAAATTCTAGAGCGACATCAACAAATTTATTGGATTTGCAAAGCTATTGATGACAATCCGCGTACCGAAACTACGTCCGTAAAGGCACGCTACGAGAAATTGATAAAACTTTTTCCACGGATAAATATTGAATTTTTACACGGGCGGATGAAACCGGCTGAAAAAGATGCCATTATGGAGAGATTTTCGACTGGCGAAACTCAAATTTTAGTGTCGACTACAGTGGTAGAAGTGGGAGTAGATGTGCCGAACGCTACCCTGATGATAATTGAGGACGCTGAAAATTACGGTCTGGCGCAATTGCACCAATTACGTGGACGAGTAGGGCGCGGTAAGGATAAATCGTATTGTTATTTGCTGACAACTGGGGACGCTCAGCCGTCTCGGCGGCTAAAGGAATTAGAAAAATCCACGGATGGGTTCTATCTAGCAGAAGTAGATTTAAGATTGCGGGGACCAGGCGAAATCTATGGAGCGTTGCAACACGGGGCGCTAGATTTAAGGATTGCTTCCTTATCTGATGCTAAATTGATTCATCGCGCCCAGGTAGATGTAGAAAAATTCCTGCAAGATGATAAGAATATGTTAGAATATAAAGAACTAATGGCTGGTATTTCAAAATATCAACAGTTAACCACTCTAAACTAAAATGAAAAATAGCGTAAGAATCACTGCTGGGAAGTATCGGGGACGGGAGATTTTGACGCCTGGCGCCGGAACGCATCCGATGGGGTCACGAGAAAGGCTAGCGCTATTTAATAGTATATCTGCAAGCTTACCTGGGGCAGCAGTATTGGACACATTTGCTGGCTCAGGAGCATTAGGTATTGAGGCTTTGTCGCGCGGAGCTAGTTTTGTAACTTTCGTAGAAAAATCACCTGTCGCTGCGCAAATAATAAAAGAAAACTTGGCAAAATTAGAATTGGACGAGCAGTCTGAGGTGATCGTAGGCGATTTAGAAAAATATTTCACGGCAAAACGATTTAATTTAATTTTAGCTGATCCACCATATGATGATTTCAATGCTAATATTATTGTACAACTAACAAAATTTCTAGACGAAAATGGAATACTAGTACTGTCGCACCCGGGCGACGCACCGGAACTTGGTGGTTTAAGACTAGCCAAAACCACTGCTTATGCTGGAGCTAGGATCTCGATTTACTATAGATAATTCTTATGTTTTATGCTATTAGCGTTGACTTTTTGAGTCATACGTGATATAATGAGGGTATAAGGAGTTTTTATGTATTATAATAACGAGGCTGAGAAAAAAGAGCGTCGCAAGATTGTTGCAATTGTTGCGGTGACGATGATTTTGATTTTGCTACTAATTGTGTCAATTGTAGTGGTTGCTACCAGCAAGACTGCTCGCAAGAATGTCGGTGGCGTAGAAAATAGCTCGTTTTCAATTAACGTAGATAATGAAGCCGAAGAAAAAACTGAAGAAAAGAACGATGAAGACGTCAAGAAGGACACTGCGGGGGAGACTTCTGTTATTGGTACAATTTCAACTAAAACTGCCGAGTCTACGGAATCTGCCACGGCGGTATCTGATACTATCAGCTCGTTGCCTAGCACTGGTCCAGAAGATTTATTGCCGTTTGCAATTATCTTAGGTCTGTTAACGACCGGCACTACAGCTTTTGCGATGAGCCGACGCGAAGCTTAATTACAATTAGAAGGCGAGGCTACCTCGCCTTTTTTGGTGCTTTGTGTTATAATGATGATAAGCCCGGATGGTGAAATTGGTATACACGTATGCCTTAGGAGCATATGCCTTATGGCGTGCAAGTTCAAGTCTTGTTCCGGGCACCATTGTCCTTCGGGGCTTTTTTGTTGATTTAAGCTAGATTTGGTTCATAAAGCTCTCGCGGAATAAGTAGAGCGTCGATGGTGGCATGGCTATTTTCTGCAATAGAAACTTCAGAAATGTAACTTAGTGTATGTCTGTTAAGTAATACTTCAGTCTGTTCTGGATTATAACTTAGCTCGTGCGACAATAATGCAAGTGAGTCATGTGATTCAGCTGGAATATGATAGCGTACCTCAATATTTGATTGCTTAATCCATAGGTCTGAAGCCGCACGCTCTACAAAACTTTTGTCGCGTACGATAGCAGTAGAGGTAAAGCCCTCTTCAAGATAAAATTGGCCCTCTAAGGCCTTTAAATCGGCGAGATTTTGAATATCATAATTGCGAAAGGCGTCAATATTGGTGCCCCGAAAAGTAATAAAATCAGACTTAGGCGCGGGGGCAATGCTGATCGCTGCATCTATATCATGGGCGGTAGTTCTGATTTCGGCTTCAAGTTCTGGTGTCTTTTTGCCCATTTTGTCGTAGTCCCAGAATCCACGCATTACCGAATTAATCCAAGCGAAACGAAAGCCGGAATATTCCTTGATGGCGGTTTTTTGATCTTGAGATAATGTATCATCAAGGGATTCGGCATAGTCTGGATTATCACTTATAAAATCCTCGACCGAAGCATAGATTTTGGGATCTTCTAGTAATTTTTCATCAATAAAATGTGCCACTTTGCTTAGCCGACCAAGCCGTTCAATTTCTTGAAGATAAAAACGACAAGTAGAGTTGGCGCTAGTGGTGGGGAGTTCACGCATAGAAAAATCTGTCCAAGGGTTCTCGGCCGCATTGTTATTCGATAAGTTTTCGCGATTCATAATTTAATTATAGCATTTTCGAAAAAAATTATGCTATAATGAAAGTGCGAAAACATTACATAAACGATTCGGCTATTTTAAAGCCCGTTCGAGCCATAGAATGTAACAAAGCGGCCATGTTGTGCGCTGACTAGACACTCTATGTGCTCGAATCGGTAATGTTTTCGCGAACACGCATACGTGGTCGCTTTTTTAGGACAACCCGTAGGCGACTATTAATAAAACCTATGGAGGTCATATGTATCAAAATACAAAATCAGCAACCACGGCGGGCTTGTTAGGAATTTTCCTGGGGGCATTTGGCGCGCACAACTGGTACTTGGGTGAAAAGGGTAAGGGCATTGCGCATGTTTGCATGATGTCTGGTGGCGTGATAGTAGAAATATTAGCAGCAGCAGTTTTGCCAAATATTTTGAGTTTTACGATGCTGATACAAATGGCTTGGTTGTTTACTATTTTAACGGCCGGAGCGGGATTAGCGATGTCAGCTAGCGCAATCTGGGGACTAGTAGAAGGAATTACGATTTTGTCTCAGGGTGATGCTGGTTTAGCTCGCAAAGGTTATGCCGTGGCAGGGCCAGTGCCACCGATGGGTCAAGGATACGGTTATCCGCAAAACAACCCTCAGGGTTATAACGCTGGCTACAATAATTATGGCCCACAAAATTATGGACAGCCAATGGGACCAAATATGCCAATGAATAATGGTGCGCCGATGAACGGTAGTATGAACGATATGAATAACTACGGCCAAATGAATCCGGGCATGAATCAAAATATAGATAATAATATAGGTGGCAATAATGGACAATAATAATTTCGAGCAACCAATGAATCCAAATATGCCGATGAATGGTGGCATGCCTATGCAACCAACTTATCTGCAACCAATGATGCGACCACCTAAGCAACCAATGGATCCAGCCAAGAAAAAGAATTTAATTTTATTGATTTCTATAATTTCTGGCGTAGCGGTGCTTGGTGTCGTCCTAGCGATTGTTCTACCGATAGTACTTCGCATTGATTATGCTCCTGCTTATGCAGCCGCAAAAGAATTAAAAAGTGAAGTTTATGAAATTTATCAAAACTATGATTGCGAATATGTAGCCGACTATGTAGATTCTGCCTATACTAGTGTTAGAACCTACAATGGTTATATTGATGGGTGTAAAGACGCCATGCAAAACTCTGGATTGGTTGATAAGCTTGGCAACACCGATGGCGTGAAACGCGATTCTGAAATCCAAACACAATTTGGCGTTTTCAAGACTCTGTATGATCAAATTGTGCCAAACTATGACGAGCTTACTGCCAAGCTCGAAGCTTATTCGGCGCGCCATAACTTTATAGTAGCGACGGATGATATCTCATATTCATCGAGTGATGCTGAAATTACGGCAGCGGCAAATAATTTAATTGATTCTGGCAATGAGATTTTAAAGACTTATGGGGAAGGTTGGCTAGAAAAATATTTGACGGCAGCGCATGCTTATCAAGATTGGTACAATTCGCCTGGATATTACAATGATAAGTATAATATCAAGAATAACGCTGATACCGAACGCAAGAATTGGGTATCCGCCAACAAGCCAGACGTTAAAAGCCTCTATCCTTTAAACATAGACAATACTTCAAAGCTCTATTCAGAATATAATAAACTTTATGAGCTAATTAGCAATGCCTATGAGAAAAATTATAATTCTGGAAGTGGTGATTGCGTAGAATTCTTAGGTGAAGTTTATTGTGAATAAAGAACGTTGGATTAGAATATTTCGGGTACTCTTATATGGCTTGACTGGCACTGGCACGATTGTAGGTGCCAGTCTGATTAAGAATGGCGGCTTGTCTGCGGCTTATGCCGATGGTACATATGCTGCAAAGACCCAAAATGGAGAAGTCATATTTTTTACGTCTTTAATAATATTAGTTGTTAATATTTTGTGGGGAATACTACGTTGGTTCTTAAGAGGACAAAGGGAAAAATGGAGTGCAAAACAGATTATTGGCAAGCTAATTGGCGGAGGAGTTTGGCGGGCTTTAGCGTTCATACTGCTTGGCGTATTAGCACTTTTTGTAGTAACGCCAAAAATCTCGGAATTAATTTCAAAGAATGTACTTGAACAAATCTTTGAGCCAATTTCACTACATGAAAACTATGATCGTCTAAAATATATTGATGAGCATTTTAACGAGCTAGACTTTAGCGAAATTCAAGACGAGATTAAAGAACTCTTATTTAATAGAATCAGTTTTGACACAGATGCAAGCAACAACATTGCAACAAAGAAAGTTGACTTTAGAAATCTACCCAGCGCTAATGCTTATAGTAATACTGTGACAACTTTGAATAAAGCTCAGCTTTCCGCTAATGGTAATTTTGTAATTTTTTATACTGACGTTGGGGATGATAAAATTTCTGACGAGGAAGCTACTAAATTAGCAAAGATGTTAGAAGATATTATAGTCGGGTACAAAAGTAATTTGGGGTTTGACTATAAATATGAATATTATGCTAATAACGGCTTATCAGCCATAAATATAGCGGCTGTACTATATGCGAATAATATTGACGTGGACATATTAAATACGGCGATGCCGGTTTATGTAGTAAACCCATATAAGAACGGTAGCTCAACATTAGCATCTTATGCCGGGAAGCGTTTTAAAGAACTTGGGGCTAATATTTTGATTAAAATCGGCGCACTTTTTGGCGAAGAAACAGCCGCATTATACAACACTACTCCATCTTATCCCTTCATCAATATTCTGCCAACAAATGTTAGTTCCGAAAGTCTAGCAATCGTGACAGCACACGAGCTTGGGCATCATTATGCAACGAATTACAATTATGATCATTTTGGCGATATAGGTAGCGATGATGATTTCGTTGACGAAACTGGTCCAAATTGGATGGCGATAAATGTTTTGAAAGATCAACCAATAGATAATTTAATAAATCAAAATCATTATAACTACAGTTATTTATATAAGAGTACTTACTTGCCTATTGATCAGGTTGCTTCTGACTTTCTTGGTTATCCTGCTGTAGCGTTTCTAGAGAATTATTATGATGTGGTGCCTAATTCGCGGGATATAATTATGCAAGCCATCTATAATGGTGACGCACTAAGATATTTATATCAAGCTGCTGGAGAAGAAAATTTTACTGACGTAATGAATTTGCTAGCAGAAAAAAATCTTACCGGCGATTACAACGGCAAATTGGCAAACACTATTTTGCCGCATGGTGATACTTTGCACTGCATAGATGTCTGCTCAAAACAATTTTATGCGTTACCAGCATCGACAGATTATGTTTATTTTGCTACCACGGAATACCAAAATGATAAAATCATATTTGAAAGTGAAAGTGAAAATATTCATGGTAGTTTAGTTGGCAAGAAATTAGATGGCAGCTGGGAAGTCATAGAATCTAAACAATATAATATTGAGCTAAAAATAAGGGCCGCTAATATATTGAATGATTATGAAGTTCTAGCCTTTGCTATTTCAAATAGTAGTTTAGATGATAGTGGTAATTATAAAATTAGCAGTGTAGCTGAAGAAATAGAAAATATAATTGCCACTGCTGGCAAGTTTGACTTTAGCAAAATGTGGCAAGGTTTAGAGAATGGCTGTTTTGAAATAAATACTGATTCGTTATTGGATAATTTTATTAATTTACTTGATTTCGGGCACGATTTCATCAATGTGCTAGAATTATATACTTCCGAGAGTATGTCTGACTTACGAAATTACTACGATAGCAGTACCAGCGAGATTAAAGGTTCTGTGGCTGAGACAAAAGCAGAGCTCACAAAATACCAGATTAGCATTTGTGCGGAATATGTTAATAAGGACTATGATTTTGATACTTTAAAGGCACGATTACAAAGTGCTATGGGATACAATATAAATGTATATAATGAGCAGGATGACGACTATAAGGTTAGTGTGTTTATAGGTTTTGATTTACTGGCAAGGATAGGAAAAATTTATTCTATAATTATGATGGATGACGAAATAGGCTTAGTCACAATAAATGTAGCAGAAAAATAATTTTTCATGCTATAATCATAAGTAGGATAAAAGGATGGGGAAAATTGCGAGATATTTGAATCAGTTGATTGTCGGGAACGTTTTTGACGCACCGGAAATATTAGAAGCGTATTCTACCGATCGCTCCATTCTAAAAATTAAGCCCAAAGCCGTAGCCTTACCAGAATCGACTGAAGATGTGCGTAAGTTGATGCGATTTTGCAACCAACTAGCGTCAAAAGATATTAAATTTCCAGTGACCGTACGTGGTTCGGGCCTTGATGAGATGGGTGCTGACATATCAAACGGCCTGATTATCTCAACCGAAAAATTGAATCGTTTACTGGAGTCGGACCGACGTGAGCGTTTGGTGCGCGTACAAGCTGGCATTACTTTAAAAGAGCTTAACACTGCTCTGTCATTAAATGGATTAACGATACCGGTAGGTGGACATGACGCCGAAACGATAGGCGGTCTGATTTCGAACTGCCCTTCTGACTCTTATTCTGGAAAATATGGTGGCATTATGAATTATGTTGAAAGAATTGAAGTAGTTTTACCAAACGGTGATATTCTGCAAACAAATCGGCTGAATAGACGTGCGCTCAAGCGGAAGTCCAGTGACAAAACTACTGAGGGCGGTATTTATCGCAAAGTTGGGCAAGTTATCAAAGCTAATGATCAATTGATCCAAGAAATTCGTAAAAATAGTAATGGGGCCGCGGGCTACCCGACCATCGCTCAGGCAAGTCGAAAGAAGACTTTAGACTTGATGCCACTGTTTTTTGGGGCGGAAGGGACTCTGGGCATAATTACGGAAGTAATTTTGCGCGCGGTACCACTCGCCCATCAAACAAAACGCGTGGTGGCAACTTTTGAAGATTTTGATATGGCGCAAAAATTCTTAGATTTGGCTAATTCATTAAAACCGCGTGAGTTAAATGTTTATGATATCGATATAATCAGAACAGTAGAAGAAACTGGCAAAAAACTAAGCGAAATTACCAGCAAAATGGAACACGGTTTTGTGGTGTTTGCTAAGTTCGATCAAAAAAATAATTCTTGCCTCAAAAAAATCGCCAGCATAAAAAAGGTTTTGCCGAAAACTACCCAGTTAATTATAGAATCAAATAAAACTGTGCCGGCCTTAAATGAGTTTGAAAACTCTTTGATTAGTTTCTTAAACCAAGCTAAAACTGGTGAAAGAGTGCCAATTGTGACGGATTTCTATTTGCCGGCTAGGAATTTGGGTAACTTTTTGAGTGATTTAAAAATCCTCGGTAAAAGTTTGAAGCTGGATTTGGCCATTTATGGCTCCTATTCGGCGTCTAATTACAATTTAAGACCAAAGTTTAATCTTGAAGACGAAGATTTTAATAAAAAAGTTTTGGCATTTTTGCGAGCTGGAGCATTTATTATCAAGCGCCAGGGTGGTTCACTAACTGGTGGCACGCCGGAAGGAAGAATAAAGGCGATTGTAACAAATACTGAGATGTTAGAGAGTGAACGAAACCTTTACCTAGAGATAAAACATATTTTCGATCGTTATGACATCATGAACCCAGCTGTAAAGTTGGGTGCAGACTCTCGTTTTACGGTGCGACACTTCCGTACTACCGGCTCAGCCAAAATTGTGATATAATATATGAAATTAGAGGAGATATTATGAAAACAAAGCTGAAGAAGCTGTCGGACTCTCGTGTTGAGATTACCGTAACGCTAGACGCAAAAGATTTAAAGGATGCAGCTGAAAAAGCGCTTGAAAAATTGGCAAAAGAAATCCACGTAGAAGGTTTCCGCAAGGGCAAAGTGCCGGCTGAAGTAGCAAAGAAATTTATTCCAGAAAATGACCTAAATGCTGAAACTGCAGATATTGCAGTAAGAACTACTATTATTAAAGCTTTTCAGGATAATGAAAAGTCACCTTTGGCTTTGCCGGGCGCGAATGTTACTAAATATGTCCCGGGTGAACTGCTTGAATATACAGCCACAGCCGATATTATTCCAGAAGTGAAGTTAGGGGATTATAAGAAATTAGGAGTTAAGAAAGAAGTTGCAAAGATTACCGCAAAAGATATTGAGAATGTATTAAACAATATTGCAAATTCTTTTGCTGAGAAGAAAGCTATTAAGCGTGCTGCTAAGCTAAGTGACGAAGTAATTATTGATTTTGTTGGCAAAAAAGATGGTAAAGCTTTTGAAGGCGGTTCTGCTAAAGATTATCATTTAACTCTAGGCTCTGGCAGTTTTATTCCGGGTTTTGAAGACGGCATCGTAGGGCACGAACCAGGTGATAAGTTTGAACTGAGATTAACTTTCCCGAAAGATTATGGCGTAAAAGATTTAGCTGGCGCCAAGACTGTGTTTGAAGTGCTATTAAAACAAGTAAATGAGGTAATTAAGCCAGAAATCAATGATGAACTTGCGAAAAAATGCGGACCGTTTAAGACTGTGGATGAGCTAAAAGCAGATATCAAGAAAAATCTTGAGGCACAGACCGAGCACCGTGAAGAGGAAAAGTTTAAGGATGATTTAATTAAAGCTTTAGTGGAAAAATCCAAGATTCCAGCACCGGAGATTCTGATTGATGATCAAATGCGGATGATTCGTGATGACATCACACGTAATGCAACTTCACAAGGTTTAAGTTTTGACGATTATTTGAAGCGGGCTGGAGAAACCAAAGAAAACTGGGAAAAAGAAGCTCGTAAGGTAGCCGAACAGCGCGTAAAGGCCTCGCTCGCGTTACAAACATTGGCAGTAGAACAAAAAATTACAGTTTCGGATGATTTAGTAAACGCGAAAATCGCCGAGCTGAAAGATGTTTATAAGAAGTCACCAGAAGCATTGAAGAGCCTAAAAGATCCTAATGTCAAAATGGATATTAAAAATCGCATGATTATTGAAGCGACACTGGATTTCCTTGTAAAAAATAACAAATAGTGCTATAATTAGTTAAAGAGTTTCATCTCATTTGTTATTGCTGTACGACAAATGAGGCAAATAATATAATATTAAATAGGATATTTTGAATGCCAACTATCAATCAGTTGATTCGGAAGCCTCGCAAGAAGTTGACGAGAAAATCAAAATCCCCAGCTTTGGGATCCATTATTAATACGCTTAAGACCAAGCGTTATGAAAAAGCTGCGCCTTTAAAGCGTGGTGTTTGTATTAAAGTTACTACCAAGACACCAAAGAAACCAAACTCAGCTATGCGTAAAGTTGCACGTGTACGTCTTACTAACGGCCAAGAAGTTTGGGCTTATATTGGTGGCGAAGGCCACAATTTGCAGGAACACGCGGTGGTGCTAGTACGCGGTGGTCGTGTGCCGGATTTGCCTGGTGTACGCTATCATATCGTACGCGGTACGCTTGATCTCCAAGGTGTTAATGGTCGTAAGCAGGGCCGTTCTAAATACGGTGCAAAGAAGGAGGGCAAGTAATTATGCCACGTAAAACTACCAAGTCTTTGGAACGTAAAGTTTCTCCGGATCGCAGGTATCAATCGATCCTGGTGCAACGCCTCATCAATAAATCGATGCTTGACGGTAAAAAACAAGTTGCCGAACGCGCAGTTTATAGTGCAATTGAGGGTGCTGCTAAAAAATTAAAATCTGAAAATCCAGTGGAAGTTTTGGAGAAAGCTATCGCTAACGTGTCGCCAGATTTTGAAGTAAAATCTCGTCGCGTAGGTGGCGCAAACTACCAGATTCCATTCCCGATTGCTGGACATCGTCAAATGCATTTTGCCTTTACTTGGCTTGTGCAAGCAGCACGCGCTCGCTCTGGCATGCCGTATGCTAAGCGTTTAGAGGCAGAAATTGTTGATGCTTACAACGAGACCGGTGCAGCCTTCAAGAAGAAAGAAGATTGCCACCGTATGGCAGAAGCGAACCGTGCATTTGCACATTTTGCTAGATAAAAAAATAACCAAAGTATTTTAATTCAGCAATAAATCGCGCCAAAATATAAAAACCAACTCCAGTCGGACCTGCGCCGAAATTACAGTTTCGTACTCGGTCCGTGGAGTTGGTTTTTATATTGGGCGATTTAAAAGCCCCATAAAATACTTTGGTTATTTATATTAATTTGTCAAAACGTGGTATAATTAGCATAAGGAAAATAGGAGGTTTATGGTAAAGGTTGCAATTAATGGTTTCGGTAGGATTGGGCGAAATGCTTTTAAGATTTTGCAGGAAAGAAAAGACGCCGAAGTGGTAGCCATTAATGACATCACGGATGCCGCAACTTTAGCATACCTTTTGAAACATGATTCCTCTTATGGAACTTATGATAAAGAAATTAAAGCGGGGGAAAATTCCATTATTGTAGGTTCAAAGGAAATTCCTGTTTTTGCCGAAAAAGACCCGAAAGTTTTACCGTGGGCTGACTTAGGCGTAGATGTAGTAATTGAGTCGACTGGCTTTTTCACGAAGCCTGAAGCGGCGCGAGCTCACATTGAAGCTGGCGCCAAACGCGTGATTATTTCGGCTCCCGCAAAAGGCGAAGGTGCAAAAACTATAGTGCTTGGCGTAAATGAAGAAATTATTGAAGATGGAGACGAGATTATTTCAAATGCCTCTTGTACCACCAACTGCATTGCGCCAATTATGAAGGTGCTCGAAGATGAGTTTGGCATCGAAAAGGCCATGATGACAACGGTGCATTCTTACACTGGTTCACAGAGATTGCTTGACGCCCCAGCTAAAGATTTGCGTGAAGCGCGGTCGGCAGCAGAAAATATTGTGCCGACTACCACTGGTGCTTCTAAGGCGGCGGCGCTCACCATACCTAGTCTTCAGGGTAAATTCAATGGACTCTCCATACGCGTACCGACTCCAGTAGTCTCATTATCTGATATTACGGCGTTAATTAAGCGCAACACAACAAAAGAAGAACTTGCCGAGTTATTTAAGCGTGTGGCCAAGGAACCATATTATGAAGGTATAGTTGGCGTAACCGAAGAAGAGTTGGTCTCTTCGGATTTTATTGGCGATCCACATTCTTGTATAGTGGACTTGCCGCTTTTGGATGTGGTAGATGGAAATATGATTAAAGTAGTGGCCTGGTATGACAATGAATGGGGCTATTCTAATCGTTTGGTCGAACTGACGGTCGACTACGGGAAAGAGGATTAGTGGAAGTCTTCGTTGGAGCCGATTATCGCGGTTTTGCTAGAAAAACAGAATTAATAGAATTTTTGGTAGCAGAAAATTATAGCGTAACTGATGAAGGTGATTATGAGTATAATGAAGGTAGCGACTTTAATGACGCAGCTATCAAAGTAGCAAAATCGGTACGTGAAAATCCTGGTTCACGTGGAGTCTTGGTTTGTGATTCGGCACACGGTGTGACAATGCAGGCCAACCGTTTCAAGGGTGTACGTGCTGCGCATTGTGAAAATGTTGAATCTGCAAAACTAGCCCGCGAGCATGATGATGCCAATGTGCTATGTTTGTCAGCCCATTTTATAAATGAGGCAAAAATGCAGGAAATTGTTGATGCATTCCTTAAAACTGATTTTACAAACTTAGAACGACGTATTCGTCGCATTAATCGTTTAGATGAAAGGGAGGATTATGATTAGGGAAGTTTCAATCGTGCCAACAATACTTGTCGACAATAAAAAAGATTATCGTACACAGATTGAACGTATTAATGTGTTTACGAGGCGCGTGCAAGTTGATATCACAGATGGGGTTTTTGCGCCAAGCGAGACTTTAGATATTACGAATATTTGGTGGCCGAAAAGTTGGGAAACAGACTTGCATTTAATGGTGGCGAAACCGTCTGAATACTTGGACACAATTTTTAAGTTGATGCCATCGCTTTGTATTTTTCATGCTGAGGCAAGCGAGAATCTATTGCCGGTTTTCGAAGCCCTAAAGGAGCGCGAAATTAGAACTGGTGTGGCGCTGATGCCGTCGACTTATCCTGGCAATGTGGCACAATATATTGAAGCAGCCGATCATGTCTTGATATTTGCAGGCCAGCTTGGTGTACAGGGGGGGGCGGCAGATTTATTACAAATGGAAAAAATACCGCTCATACGTAATATGAAACCAGAACTAGAAATCGGTTGGGATGGGGGCGCGAACATTTCTAATATTCGAGCCTTGGCGCATGCAGATTTAGACGTAATTAATGTCGGCTCGGCTATCGCAAAAGCCGAGAATCCAGCAGAGGTATTTGAACAGTTGGTAGCCGAAATTGATAAAAGTGGGGTGGTGCTTTAATGGCAAGAATAGTTTCATTGGGTTCGGCTCTGCAGGATATATACTTGATAGACCATGATGATTTAAATCCTACAAATATTGGCGGTGAGGCAATTTTTGGTAATATTTTAGTTGGATCAAAGATAGATATTGATCGACTGTGCTATGAGGCTGGTGGTGGCGGGCTTAACTCTGCTATCACGTTTTCGAGACATGGACATGAAGCAATTTTTATTGGTAATATTGCACGAGATTCGGCCGGCGAAGCTATCATGCGGATTTTGGATCGTGAAGAAATTGACAGTAGTTATGTTAATTTTGTCGAGCGACGCACGACTGGCACTTCTGTAATTTTGTTAGATTCAAAGAGTGGGGAACGTACAATTTTGACTTACCGTGGTGCCAGTGATAAGTTTGATAATTTTAGCGAAAATGACCTTAATTTAATCCAACCGGACTGGCTGTATGCAACTACGTTGCGTGGCAATATGGACATACTGTCTAAGTTTTTTGAAAAGGCCAAAACGCTTGGGACGAAAGTCATGTTTAACCCGGGCGTTAAGGAATTAGCGGAGCCTAAAAAACTAATTAGCTTGTTTAAATACGTGGATGTTTTGCTAGTAAATAAATCCGAGGCTGCACAAATAGTACCCGGTGTAATATTGACTGAGCTACTATATCATTTAAATAATTATGTGCCGATTGCAATTATCACAGATGGAGCGATGGGTGGCATTGCGGGAAATCGTGAAACTGGTGAAGTTTATAGATTTGGGATTTATGAGGATACAAAAGTGAAAGATGCTACTGGCGCTGGTGATGCTTTTGGATCTGGGTTTTTAGCCCATTTAACATCGGGACATTCATTTAGAAATTCATTGATGTTTGCTTCAGCTAATTCTACTGCAGTAGTAGGGAAAATTGGGGCAAATCGTGGCATACTAAACGGCACGGAAGAATTACATCCTATGCCAATACAAAAATTATAAGGATTAATATGCTAAAAGCAGAAGAAGAGATTTTAAAGAAACTATCGATTGCCGATTTGGAGAGAGCGAATGCTTACGCAAAAGATTTAGGACAAGGACTACAAATTGTGCGTTCTTTCCCGCAGGGCGTAACAATTTTTGGCTCGGCGCGACTGCCACAAGACTCCAAATATTGTAAAATGGCGTATGATTTAGGTGGGTTGCTCGCCAAAAATGGCCATACCGTAGTAACCGGTGGCGGGCCTGGCATTATGGAGGCGGCATCGCATGGGGCTTATGAAATTGGCGGACGCACGGTAGGGCTCAATATCACACTTAAACATGAACAATTTCCGAATCCTTATCTTACAGATTGTTTGACGTTTGAATATTTCTTCGCCAGGAAAGTAGCGCTAGCGATGGCGGCAAAAGTTTTTGTATTCTTTCCGGGTGGCTTTGGCACGATGGACGAACTATCTGAAATCTTGTGCTTGATGCAAGAAGGCAAAATGCCAAAAATGCCAGTGTTCTTAATTGGAAAAAGTTATTGGCGAGGTTTTGATAAAATAATCCGCAAAATGTTAGAGTTAAAAACTATTTCACTTAGCGATACAAAGATTTTTAAAATCACCGACGACATTAAAGAGGTTGTAAAAGCAGCCAACAAGATTGGGCACCCGAAGATTTCAGAAAACTTCTATGACGGTTTTCGTGAAGCAAGCTCACTAGATAAATGAAGTTAGAATGGATCTGTAAGGCCGAGAGTAGAATTACTTTCAGCTATGCGGATTAGCTCATTGTATTTAGCAATGCGTTCGGAACGTGAAAGGGAGCCGGTTTTGATTTGGCCAGCGCCGAGGCCTACTGCGAGATGGGCAATAGAGACATCCTCAGTCTCACCAGAACGATGGGATATGATGGTTTTGTAGCCGGCTTTCTTAGCCATCAATACTGCATCAATAGTCTCGGAAAGTGAGCCAATTTGATTTGGCTTAATAAGTATAGCGTTTGCGACGCCCTCTTTAATGCCACGTTCTAGTAGCTTAGTATTAGTCACAAATAAATCATCGCCTACCAGCTGAGTACGAGAGCCAAGACGTTCGGTCATAATCTTCCAATTTTTCCAATCATTTTCAGCAAGACCATCTTCAATGGAAACGACTGGATAATTTGTGATAATCCAATCGTACCAATTTATCATATCAGCGGCAGTCTTCCAATCGCCGTTAGTTTTCAAAATATAACGTCCGCCCACGAAAGGTCCATCTTTTGCCTGCTCAGATGTATCATAGAATTCGCTAGCAGCAATATCCATAGCTATAGCAATGTCCTCGCCAAACTTATAGCCTGATTTCTCGACTGCTATTTTGATTAATTCAAGCGGCTCGTTGTTGCCGTCACGAACTTTAGGGGCATAGCCGCCTTCATCGCCAACCGTAGTGGGATAGTTTCGCTCAGCTAAAACCTTCTTTAAGGCATGGAAAACTTCTGCTCCCATACGCACTGCGTCAGCAATATTACCGGCGCCGCGGGGGATAATCATATACTCTTGAAAATCTGTAGCCCAAGAAGCATGTTCGCCACCATTCATTACATTCATCATCGGCATCGGAATAGACATCGTGTCAGTAGTACCAGCTAATTCTGCGATGTATTTATAAAAAGGCATCTTGCGGGCACGAGCGTTAGCCTTGGCATTAGCAAGTGATACCGCCAAAATAGCGTTGGCTCCGAGACTAGATTTATTTTCGGTGCCGTCTAAATCTAACATCATTTGGTCTACGGTACGAGGGTCAGAAACATTGCCAACTAGGACGTCTTTTATTTTGGAGTTGATATTCCAAACGGCTTTTAAAACCCCTTTGCCATTATAACGAGTAGGGTCACCATCGCGAAGTTCCAAAGCTTCTAAAGAGCCCGTGGAGGCGCCTGACGGAACAATGGCTTTACCAAAACCGCCATTTTCGAGATAAACTTCAGCCTCCACGGTAGGGTTACCACGTGAATCCAAAACTTGTCTAGCTTTAATGTTTGAAATTACAAAATTATCCATAAGAATATTTTAGCATACTGTGATATAATAAGCTTAAGTATTATTAATTTTTAAGGAGTTTTTTATGAATGAAAACCCTGGGGGAACTCCAAATCCCCTTAACCCAAACCCAGGCGTCGTAGCTGGTGCTGGGCCAGTGCCACCGGTAGCGCCTACAACGCAGCCTGTGCAACCTGAGTCAATACAACCTGAACCAGTGCAACCGCAACCAGAGCCGGCGCCAGTAGCACCTGTCGCAGAGGAAATGCCAGTAGCGCCTGAGCTAGTAGCGCAATCACAACCGGAACCGACAAAAAAATCAAAGAAGACGGGGCTAATCGCGCTTATTGTGCTACTATTAGCCGTTTTAATTGGTGGCGTAGTAGCAGCAATTATGGTTTTTAAACCGTTCGATAATCGTGGAGATGCTGTGCCAATGGCAATCCAAAAGCTATTTGAGGATGGTCGCCCCACAAATGTATCGATGACTGGTGTTATAACCATGACGTCAAGCAGCGCGACTTCGCCGGTTTCATCGTTAGAAATCGATTTTAGCTCTGGTATTAATACGGTATCTACAGAGAATTACGCTAACGCTACTGTGACTGCAATACTTGCTGATGATAGCGAATTTTCATTTGATGTCGATGAAATTCATACTGCAGGCGGAGATTTATATTTAAAATTATCGAATGTAGCGGATGCTCTAGATAATTACGAAGCCCAAGATTCAGACCAGACTAATTGTATGGGTGACGAATCTGGCATGACTAACTGTGGTGTTGATGTTGAAGAGACCCTTTGTGATGAAGACGATGAACTCTGCGAGGAAATTGAGATTATCAATCCATCTAGCTCAATTCTCGATTTTATTAGCGTCTTTGAAGTGATTGACGGCGAGTGGATTCGCATCCAAGGCAGTGAGTTTAGCAACATCACCGACTTAGTGTCCCTAGGCGGTTCAGCACAATGCTTAATTGACGCAGCGGATGGGCTAGGTAACTACGGTGACGATTTTGCCACGCTTTACAAAAATAATCCATTTATAACCTACTCTACTGAGAACCTCAAAATTGCGCAAAAGAAAAATCAGCTTTATATGCTAAGCTTTGATGCGGACAAACTCACCAACTTCCTAAATTCGATGACGACGGCTGGGTTCATCAATGACCTCATCGCCTGTACAGGTGGTAATGCTACGGCGACAATCAATGCAGACGAGGTAAAGGCACTGGTGAGCGAAATACCAGCAATTTATGTTGAGATTGACGACGATTATAACTTTACGCGCGTATATCTTGAACTAGATAGCGAGGACGGCTCAACAACCGTTACGGCGGACCTTTCTCTTGCTTATCCCACCAATATAACTGTAGACGAACCAGATGAGTATATCGATATAAACGAAGTACTTTCGCGCATTTTGACAATGTTCTACGGGCAATCGGTAATTAGTTACTAGTGCTCTTTACTTTTTGAGCATTTTGTGATATAATAAAGAGATGGACACTCTGCTCAAACAAAAACTGGATAAACTCCCGGCAGAACCGGGGGTTTATTTTCATAAAAATGCGGCCGGGGAAATTATATATGTGGGGAAAGCAGCCGTTCTTAAAAATCGTGTGCGTCAGTATTTCCAGAATTCCAAAAAGGACGTAAAGACAGCTGCATTGGTAGCGGAAATCGCCGATGTGGATTGGATAGTGGTAGACACTGAGATGGATGCACTATTTTTAGAGTCCGAAATGATAAAGCGCTACATGCCAAAATGGAATATTCTGCTTAGGGACGACAAAACGGTTTCATATGTGCGTATTGATATGAATAATAATGTGCCCTATCTTTCTTTTACACGCAACCCGCTAGATGATAAGGCTACCTACATTGGGCCTTTTTATGGAAAGTCTGCCGTAGAAAAGGCTGTGCGCTCCTTAAGAAAAGTCTTTCCATACTACGATCGGCCATACAGCGGAAAGAAGACTCTTAATACCGATCTTGGCCTCAGCCCTGGAATTGAAATCGGCAAAACTACACCAAAAGATTATAAACGCAATTTGCGTAAATTGATTCGCTATCTTGAGGGGGATCGTGAAAAATTATTAAAAGAGCTTGAAAAGACTATGTACGATGAAGCCACGAAGGGAAATTATGAACTGGCAGCTGAAGCGCGCAACCAACTATTTGGTCTGAAAGAGCTAAAAAGAAAAATTATTTTTTCAGATAAGGAGTTTTTGGATATTTCGTCTGATCAAGCGCTAAAACAATTGCAAGACATCTTGGGATTAGGAGAGCCCCCGAGGCGTATTGAGGGATATGATATTTCACACCAATCTGGAGCGAACACCGTAGCCAGTATGGTAGTATTCATCAATGGCGTCTCGACACGGAATGAATATCGAAATTTTAAAATTCGTACTAGTACGAATGATGACATTAAGAGCATGACGGAAGTAATCTCGCGCCGCCTTAAACATAAGGAATGGGATTACCCAAATTTAATTGTACTAGATGGTGGGATAGGGCAAGTAAATGCGGTTTTACCATTGGTGGAGCCCTACAATATACCAGTGGTCGGGCGAGACAAGTCTGGTAATCATTCGCGTAGTGCAAATGTGAGGCTTGTATTCAAAAACGGACAGCGTTTAGAGCACTTGGAACTATCTAGCGGATCGCACGTGGCAAGATTAATCGCGAGAATTGATGAAGAGTCACATCGTTTTGCAATTACTTACCATTCTTTACTCAAAAGAAAAAATATGCTAAAGTAGAGGAAGAGGAGTTATTATGCAATTAGGAAGTTTTCTAGAAGTAGTGACATTTATCTCCGCCTTTCTGACGATTTTACTGATTCTATTACAACAGCGTGGGGCATCGCTGGGTGCTGGTTTTGGTAGCTCCGGCGAGCTATATACGACGCGACGTGGACTGGAAAAGTCTCTTTTTGTGACAACTATTGTTTCAGCAGTTGTGTTTGTTTCGTCGATTTTAGGATTATTATTGATTCCGGTATAGTATGGTAAATTCTTTTAAAAAGCGTGGGCAGAGGTTTATAAAACGTTTTTCGCGTGCTTCGATTAAAGCTGGTGAGGAAAGCAAAGAACATATTAAGGAGAATTTGGTTCAGCGTGTTTCGCACATCCAGAGCATCCGGCTTTTGATTTTTGAGTGGTCGCTCTTGGTGTTAGCTTTAATTATGCTAGCTGCAACACAGGCTTTTTGGTTTAGCAACTCCTATGCAAGTGATGTATTTGTGGATGGCGGTAGTTACGTAGAGGCGACGGTTGGCAGAGTAAGTTCGATGAACCCACTTTTCGCAACAACTAATAGCGAAAAAGTTCTAAGCAAGTTGATGTTTGCAACCATTACGGAAGTCGATTATTCTGGAAATCCTGGTTTGGGATTGATTAAATCACTTCGCGCCGAGGAGAATGGCAAAATTTGGAAGATTAAGTTGCGCGATAATCTAAAATGGTCTGACGGCGAACCACTCACGAATGAGGATATCTTATTTACGATCGGACTAATTCAGAATCCAGCAGTGAAATCAATTTATGAATCCAACCTAGCCGGGGTGAGTGTATCTGAAAATGAGGAAGGAGAGATTATTTTTACTTTGCCATCGGCTTATGCGGATTTTGCAACAGCGCTAGAAATTCCAGTAGTGCCTAAACACGAATTGGAAGACGCAGTGGTAAAAAATTTGATTGAGGATGAGTTCTCTAACGCGCCAGTTACTTCTGGCCCATTTGCTTTTAATGCTTTACAGTCGATGACAACAAGTGATGAAGAAGTGGTATATCTAACTGCAAATCCAAATTATTATTTGGGTAAACCAATGCTGAACAGTTTTGCAGTACATACCTATGCCGACAAAAATAGCGTAATTAACGCCGTAAATAATGGGGCGGTAACGGCTACGGCTGAATTGTCTGGTCTGGAAGCAGATAAAGTCGCCTCGCAAGCGTTTTATAAGAAAGATTCTGGCATTGCGGCCGGTGTGTTTATGTTCTTTAATACATCTAATGCTAGCTTGCGTAATGCTAATTTGCGCGCTGCTATTCGTCGTGGACTTGATATTTCAGCGATTCGCACGGCGGCACCCAACACAATTGCATTGGATTACCCATTTATTAACTCACAGATTCAATTGTCAAACTATCCACAAATCCCGAATTATGATTTTGAGGCTGCAAAAACAGCTATTGATGGCATTATAGGAGAGAGCCCACTAAGTCTTGAAATAGCTACAGTCAATTCTGGTTATCTACCGGTAGTTTCAGAAGTAATTAAAGAGCAACTGGCATCATTAGGAATTGAAGTTAAAGTAACGGTTTATGAGGAGACGCAAGATTTTATCGCCAATATAATTGCAAAGAGAAATTATGACATATTAATTTATGAAATTGAACTAGGAGCCGATCCAGATCCTTTGCCGTATTATCATTCGTCGCAGGCTTCAGCGGCAGGGTTAAATTTGTCCAATTATAACAATACATTGGTAGATGATCTTTTAATTGGGGCAAGAGAAACGCTAGATCCAACTCTAAGGGCCAAGAAATATGAGTCTTTTCTTAGCCATTGGGTAACAGACGTACCGGCTATTGGTTTATACCAAGCTAATTTAACCTATATTTTCAATAAGAATGTGCGGGTTTATGGTAATGATGTGAGATTAGTAACGGCGATTGACCGTTTTTCGGATATTTTAAATTATGCCACCGTGCGGGCGGGTAGAAATAAAACGCCTTAGGATTATATGGACAATAAGCCAGAAGATTGGGAAAAGTGGCGACGCATTAAGGCTGAGAAAGAGAAGGCCAGTCGGGAAACGCTAACCGAAAATAAGGCTAATTTGCAATATTTAGACGCCAAATCGTTTGCCGTAAGAAAAGGCCTTTCGCGCAATCCAGAGGCGTATCGGGCTGGAAGCGAGAAAATATCTGGTATCTGTCTAGTAACAATTATTTTGGGCGCAATCCTTGACGCCGTTATGACTTTTATAATGGTAAACTTAAAAATGGGGCTGGTAGATAGTATCCCTGCTAAGATTGAGGAATTCGTTTATTTAGTCTTAGTTCTTATACCGGCCTTTGCGTCAATTGTGGCAGCAATCGAAGCAGTAATCTATTCTTATAAAACTCGCAAAAAGTTGACCGGGCCTTTGATAAACACAATTATAACTATCATAATTTTCGTAGCGCACCAAAAGATCCGAGAGCTAATTATTATTTCCAGTTAGCCCGAGAATATGATATAATGTAAATATGCGCCTGTGGTGGAATTGGTAGACACGCTACCTTGAGGTGGTAGTGGCCAGATTCACGGCTGTGCTAGTTCGAGTCTAGTCAGGCGCACCAAGCCTTGTAGGCTTGCTCAAAAGGTAGCCTTGGCGCTTCGCGAGCGAGTCTGGTTAGGCGCACCAAGTTTTAGAGTAAGGAGGTAAATGAAGAAACTACGTTCAAAGGTTTTGTGGTTTGTACTGACACTGTTTTTGGGGTCAGTTTTTTGTTTGACTGGCAATGTAAAAGCTGAGGGCGAAAGCGATACTGACGAGATGGCGAAAGCTGCCACTAGCATCAGCATTAGTCCAGTGAGCAAAATATTACAATTAGAGCCTAGCACCGTTTATGAAGATTCTTTTAAAGTCACCAATAATGGTAGCGGCGTGATGAACTTTGAAGTTTATGCTTCTCCTTATTCTTATACTTTCTCTGAAAGTGATAATGAGTATAAACTCGGTTTTAGTCGCGAAAATACCTATACCCAAATCACTCGTTGGATTACTTTTAAAGATGTGGATGGTAATTATGTCGAAAACCCACGTTTTGTGGCGGAACCGGGCGAGAGTGTAAAAGTTGACTATCGAATTTCTACGCCATCCAGCTTGCCCGCAGGTGGACAGTATGCAGTACTCTTTGCACATACGTTGTCTGCTTCCACCACCTCAAGTGGTATTAAAACTGAAGCAAGCCCCGGCCTGGTGGTATATGGGCGCTCGGACGGCGAAACTGTTACAGCGGGAGAAATTTCGGAATTAGCTATTTATCAAACTATTGAGAAAGACGGCGAGACTAAGAGTATCATTAATGCTACGGCAAAAGTAAAAAACACTGGCAATGTGGACTTTATGGCTACTGGCAGATTGAAAGTTACGGGAATTTTTGGGAGAGTGTACTACGAAACCATGACCACACAAGGTAGGATTTCGGTAATCCCAGAATCTGAGCTAACGGTTTCGGATGAGTGGGAAGATACACCTTATTTTGGTTTGTTTAACGCCACTTGGACAGTTACAGCGGCAGGCGAAGAGGAGACGGTTTCGCGAGTAATTTTGATTTTACCGGCGCCGATAATTGTGGTTATGATTTTGCTCTTGACAATTATCGTAGTATGGATTATAGTTATGGTTAGGAAGCGCAAGGAGCGCCGTTCTAGATTTATGGTCTAGGTGGCCCATGTGGAGTGAGTCCTTGCAAAGCCAAAATAAACATTAAATATAAACAAGAGTGTAGAGTATGAAAAGAGCAAAAAAGAGGATTCTTGGCTTCTTCGGCTTGTCTTTAGTTGCTGCAATGACTTTTGTGGCAGCTTTGATACCTGGGCCAGAAGCTTCGGCTTTAACAAGCATAACAGATACGCTGCAAATACGCGTGGTGGGTAGCGTGCCAAATGCAACCTTTGCGCAGCCCAGCGAGAATATTACTACCACAAATCCTGAGCAGTGGCTGTCTATTCTTTACGAGAATGTAACTTCAGTAAAAGTAATGTTAAATTATACGGATAAGGACGATGAGTCCCATGAGTCTATTTTTGCAGTCTATGATGGTTTGGATTATTATGCTGGGCAACAAAATACGAATCTTGATTTAAGTGGCCCAAGCTATGGCTATGGAAAATACGTATTTTCGCTCTATGGTGTAGGCTACGAAGGAAGTGAAGTACCGCTCGATAGTGTATCTATTACGTATCTACCTATAATTGCGTCAGCTTCCCAGAATGAAGACGACGGCTTAGTTGATTTGATAGTGAACGAATATAGCGACGAAGTAGAAACGGTGGAAATATATATTGACGGTGAGCTGATTAAGACCGCCAAAAAAGATGAGTTAGATAGCGCAATAAAGCTGTCGCTCGGCAACCGTAAAACTGGCGATTATGACTTATTGCTGGTAGCAAAGGATAGTGAAAAAAATCAACTATATAAACCTTATAAACTTACAGTCCACTATGATACTATTTACGTGCCGGATACTGGACGCTTCTTTAGAAGCTTAAATATCTCTCGAGAGGATTATTTGGTGACTGGATTGATTATATTCTTCGTGTTTGGCATAGTGGCATTTGGAATTGTGGCAAAAGGCGGCCGACGCCAAACGAAAGCTACTCGGAAAAAACATTAAATTATTAAACTCTACAAAAAAATGGACGCTCATAACTGCGAGGGCGTCCATTTTTTATTATTGCTCAGCTTTAGCTTTCTTTTCGGCTTCTTTTTGGGCTTTCTTGGCCTTATTTTCGAGAGCTTCCTTGAGCTTGGCGGCTTTAGCGGCACGAGCTTTGAAGCGATCGACGCGACCTTCGGTATCGATAATCTTCTCCTCGCCAGTAAAGAACGGGTGGGAGGCAGAAGAAATTTGTACCTTAACTAGTGGATATTCATTACCATCTTCCCATTTGATGGTTTCTTCGCTCTTCGCAGTAGACTTGGTGAGGAACGAAAAATTCGCAGCTTCGTCCATAAAGACGACATCACGATAATCTTTAGGGTGTAATTCTGTTTTACTCATAATTATTGATGATTATATCAGAGATTGACTTTTTTGTAAAGGCGTGATATAATGAAGGTATATACTATTTAATGAAACACTCCCGAGAGGATTTCCTGATAGCGAGGTTCTTGGGAGAAAGAGAAAGGAAATCATATGACAGTAGCTGTCGATATGAAGGCTTTGCTCGAAGCTGGTGCTCATTTTGGGCATAAAACGAGTCGTTGGCACCCAAAGATGGCGCCATATATTCATAGCAAGCGCCAGGATGCGCACATTATCAATCTTGAAAAGACCGTGGAAGGCCTTGAGGTAGCTCTACCAAAAATTACCGAGATTGCAAAAAATGGCAAAAAAGTATTATTTGTTGGTACTAAGAAGCAGATGAAAGACGCTGTAAAAGAAGCGGCTGAATCTGTAGACATGCCATATATGACAGTACGCTGGGTTGGTGGTACTCTTACCAACGTAGAGACCGTTAACCGCCAGATTAAAAAGTTGAAGGATTTGGAGCGCCGAATGGCTTCGGGCGAGCTGGAGAACCGTTATTCTAAGCTTGAAGTTCAAAGATTTCAAGAGGAAATCGATTTGCTTAATGAGCGTTACGGTGGCATCAAAGAGATGACTGAGCAGCCAGCAGCAATTATTGTAGTGGATGCGATTGAAGATAAAAATGCCATCAAAGAAGCTAACGGGCTTCATATTCCAGTATTTGCCTTGACCGACACCAATGTTGACCCGACCAATATTGATTATGTGATTCCGATGAACGATGATGCGGTAAAGGCAACTAAGCTCGTACTTAGCTACTTCGTTGAGGCAATCAAAGAAGGTAAAAAATAATTTAGGAGGCAAAAAATGGCTGAAATCTCAATTGAACAGATTAAGAAACTAAAAGAGCTCTCCGGCGTGGGTTTAACTGATGCTAAGCAAGCCTTGGTAGAAGCCGATGGAGATTTTGATAAAGCACTAGAAGCGATGCGCAAAAAAGGCCTTACCAAAGCCGAGAAACGTGGCGATCGTGAAACGCGTGAAGGTTTGATTGATGCTTATATCCATGATGGTCGTCTTGGCGCCATTGTGGAAGTGAACTGCGAGACTTCTTTTGTAGCTAAGACTGATGAATTCAAAACTTTGGCTCACCAAATTGCAATGCAAGTGGCATCAATGGCACCACTTTACGTATCCGAAGAAGATATTCCGGCCGAAGTACGTGAAGCTAAGATGAAAGAGCTTGAAGCTAACTTCAAGGGGCCAGAGAATATGAAAGCACAGATTTTGGAAGGACAAGCTAAGAAGGCTTTTTCTGACAAAGTTTTGATGAATCAACCGTACATTTTGGATGATTCAAAGACAGTTGAGCAATTCATCAAGGAAGCAATCGCCAAAACTGGCGAGAACATTACTGTGCGCCAATTTAAACGTATTGAGCTCGGCGTAACCGAATAATTTTAAAACTCCTTAACTATGCTATAATGTAAGTATAATTAAGGAGTTTTTTATGTTTGACACCAAAGAAGATCGCAAAAAGATGGAAGAAGTGGTGCAACGATTTAAGGATGAAATGAAAAAGGTGCGCACCGGACGGGCGCATCCGGATATGCTCTCTGGTGTTAAAGTAGAAGTCTACGGGCAATTTATGCCGCTCAACCAAGTGGCCAATGTAACTGCGGCAGATGCAACTTTACTTGTGATTACGCCATTTGATCCTTCAACAATTCAAGCCATTGCGACAGCAATCCGAGCCGACCAAACTCTAGGACTAAACCCGGCTGATGATGGACGCGTAATCCGCGTACCAATTCCAGCTTTGACCGAGGAAAGACGTAAAGAAATTGTAAAAACGGCTTCAGCTAAAGTCGAGAATGCCAAAGTAGCGCTTAGAAATGCGCGTGAAGATGCTCGTAAGGCCGTGAAAATTGCCGCCGAAATGAGCGAGGACGTTAAGAAACGCGCCGAAAAAGAAATTGACGAACTGACTAAGGAATTTAGTGATAAAGTCGATGCTGAATTTAAAGCTAAATCCGATGAGATTATGAAGATATGAGTTTAGAGCACCTTGGTATTATTGCAGACGGTAATCGTCGTTGGGCGAAAGAGCGCGGGTTGCCAACCATTGAGGGCCACAAAAAAGGTCTCGAAACAATAGAGACTTTGATAGGTGCCGCGAGAGAAGCGGGCGTTAAATATATTACTTTTTACGTTTTTAGCACAGAGAATTGGGGGCGAAGTGTCGACGAAGTTAGCTATATTATGAAGCTAGCTGAGACGCGTATTCTAAAATATGCTGAGAAGTTAGCAAAACATAATGCCAAAATGGTGATTTTGGGCGCAAAAAACAAAATTTCACCAACTTTAGCAAGTTTGATAGAAAAAGCCGAAAGGATGACAGCGGATTGCGATGGTATTACGGTGGGTTTTTGTTTTAACTATGGTGGCGAGCAAGAAATTGCCGATGCGGCAACGATTGCGATAGAAGTTGATGGCAAAATAACACCTGAGACGATCAGGAAGCATCTTTACCATCCAGAAATCCCAAATGTCGATATGGTGGTAAGGACGAGTGGCGAAGAAAGAATTTCTGGGTTTATGTTGTGGCGAGCAGCTTATGCGGAAATGATGTTTGTAAAAAAATATTTCCCAGAGATGCAATCAGACGACATTAAAGAAATCTTAAAAGAATACGAAAAACGCAACCGGCGATTTGGCAAATAGTGTTATAATAAGCTTATGAATATTTTTGTAGGGGTAATTGTAGGGCTTTTAGTGCTAATGGTGCTTGTGACTCTGCATGAGCTGGGGCACTTTATCATGGCTCGACGCAATGGCGTAAAAGTACTAGAATTTGGAATTGGATTCCCGCCTAAAGCGATTGCTTGGGTTAAAAATCCAAAAACTAAAAAATGGCGTCGTTTACCGAAATCGGAATGGAAAAAACCGCAAGAAGGGTTGATTTTTAGTTTGAACTGGCTGCCAATTGGTGGTTTCTGCCAAATGGACGGGGAATCGGCGGCCGATGACCGGCCGGGAACTTTTGGCCATGCTAGCTTTTGGAAGAAAACCAAAATCCTGCTGGGTGGCGTAATGATGAACTGGCTGACGGCAATTGTAATTTTTACGGTTTTAGCTTGGGTAGGAATGCCGGAATTTCTGGATGGACAGTTTACGGTAAGCCAAGACACGAGAATAGAATGGGTACCGGTTCAAATTGCATCGGTGGCAGAAGATTCACCGGCAGATCAAGCTGGGTTGGAGGCCGGAGATTATATTGTGGCGATAGATGGTATCGGAATGAAATATGCAAGTGACATCACGAGCTATAATGAGGCGCATGCTGGTGAAAATGTAACTGTCACAATAATACGTGGAATGGACGAGGAGTGCATCAAACAAACTAGCTGCGACGAAGAAACTTGTCCCTGCGCGACGAATGCTGAGATGATTGAGTCTAATGTGCTACTTAACCCGACCGACGCAGAATATCTACTGGGCGTAACTATGGAGAGCTCGCAATTAAGGACTTATTCAACATGGTCGGCGCCGATTGTAGGGGTAGGGCTAACAGCTCAAATCACTGGCCAAACTTTCCAGGGCATAGGCGAAATGTTATGGAACTTAGTGCGCGGGGTTGGTTCTCTCTTTAGTTTTGATTCTGAAGTGCGTCAAGACGGTCAAGAGGCCATTTCGGCAGTGGGGGATTCGGTGTCAGGACCAGTGGGAATTATCGGCGTGCTGTTTCCGGCTTTTACTTCGGCCGGGCCGGCTAATTTAGCTTTCTTGGCGGCTATAATTTCAGTTTCTTTGGCTTGTATGAATATATTGCCGATTCCGGCATTAGATGGTGGACGATGGCTACTAATCGCAATTTATAAACTCCGTCGTAAAAAGTTAACCAAAGAGACCGAAGAAAAAATTGTCTCGCGAGCATTTGTCGTATTGCTTGCTATTATGTTTATAGTAACGATACTGGATATTGTAAGGTTTTTCTAAAATGCAAAAAAAGAGTTACATCAACAAACCCGCAATATTGATTTGTCTGATGTGCCTATGGGTTTTTGCTTCTGTGGTTGTGGCACAGCTTTTAGTAGGCAATTTGATAATTTTAATGGTCGGCAGAGAAACTTTTCAGCAGCCAGTCTGGACAGCGGTTTATTCCGCCGCAGCGTATGTACTGGCAACGATATTAGTGATTCTTATACCGCCACGCATCGCCAAAAAATGGGGAATAACGCGTAGGGGACTGGGGCTTTTTGGAATGCCAACCTGGACTGATGTGGGCTTGGCGCCAGTTGGATTTATCGTGTCGCTGATTTTGGCGGCCGGATTGGTAGCGTTGTTTAGCCTATTTCCTTGGTTCAACGCTAGTGAGACACAAGAACTAGGTTTTAGCACGCTTCTAATTGGTGGCGATCGAGTGATAGCATTTATTACATTGGTGGTGGTAGCGCCGATTGCAGAAGAAATAATATTCCGAGGCTGGCTATATGGTAAAGTCCGCGAAGTCTTAACTGACAAAGTAAACGAGAGGGCGGCGATTGCAATTGCGATTCTGATCGTGTCGATACTGTTTGGGTTGGTGCATTTTCAATGGAATGTAGGTGTAAATGTTTTTGCTTTATCTATTGTGTTATGTGGGCTACGCGAAGTTACTGGTACTATTTACGCAGGTATTTTGACGCATATGATTAAAAACGGTGTAGCGTTTTATCTTTTGTATGTGCTTGGAATAGGATAGAAAAAGGCCCGTGCTTTAAGCACGGGCCTTAGGTTTACCGTTGGCGATGTTTCCAGGAGCTTGCTACGAGACAATACATGCTATAAACGCCACGATAGCTGTATTTTTCTGGCGGCAGAGCTGACCTTGTAGACTCAGTGGCTGCGACCTCC
This sequence comes from uncultured Candidatus Saccharibacteria bacterium, assembly GCA_964561295.1. Classification (GTDB taxonomy): domain Bacteria; phylum Patescibacteriota; class Saccharimonadia; order Saccharimonadales; family Saccharimonadaceae; genus Nanosyncoccus. The sequence continues at coordinate 30,700 of CAZLPA010000002.1, forward strand.
TGCCCTTGATAGAGACAGATACCTTGAGCTTGGCTCTCAAACATAACTTCTGCTACGCCGGTAGCCGTGAGGCCAGAGCGAGTCGTGAACCGTTCGGAATCGGGTGACTCCACATCCAGCATGAAGTAAGGTTTTTGAGCCATAGCGTCTAGCTTGGCCTGAAAGGCCCCTAACCCTCCGTCGATAGCATCTTTGAACGCGACGTTCATGATAAAATCGACTGGGGTATAGCAATAGTAATATCCCATAATATCGCCACTTGGCGTCTGGTCAAGGCATTCCAGCATCAGAAAAGGATGCTTGCCGCTACGGGTTTTGGGCGGACAATGGCGAACGAAGATAGCATTGATAGCTTCCGTGACTTGGATATTAGCCGGAAAATCATAAGATCTCGACTTATTACCGCTAAGATATTCGTCTAGGCTACGCGATGGTCGCAAGTTGAAACCATCAATTGAGTGCTCACGCAACCAGAAGTTGACGATTTTCTTGAACTTCCGAGCTAGACGGTAGTTTAGCTTGTCGTCTGGCAGCCAGTCTAATGCATTTTCGTACGGGCGGTACGGGGAGACGGAATCGAGGCACAACTCCATTAACACCTTGATGCCAAGGCGATGGGCTGTCGCGACAAAATCGTCAAAGTCCTGCAACGTACCAAAACGTCGGTCAATTACCATGAGGTCTGTGAGTTCGCAAATGTGGTCGTAAGTTGGTAGCGGGGCGAGCGGGCCGAGACAAACATAATCGGCGGCGAGTTCTTTCACGCGCGTCAAGTGTTCGGTCATTTCGTCAAGCCCGCCCCAAGCAAAAGGCCACATTCGGTAAACCAAGGTTCTTGCCATAAAGACACCTCCTTTTTATATTTGGCAAAAAGCTTAAAGTTCTAGGTTGTCTTCTTTTGATTATATCATACTTATGCTTAAAAGTCAATATTACATCTGTCACAACAACGGTGTGGTATAATAGTTTTTATGAGATTATCTAAGACTTTTATTAAAACTTTACGCGAGGCACCAAAAGATGAGACGGCGCTAAATGGCGCACTACTTACACGTGCTGGCTACATTCACAAAGAAATGGCTGGAGTATATGATTATTTGCCACTTGGCCTCAGAGTGATAGAAAACATTAAAAATATTATCAGGGAAGAACTAAATAAATTGGGCTGCGAAGAAGTTTTGATGTCTGCCTTGCAAAATCCTGAACCGTGGGAGAAAACTGGGCGTTTTTCTGACCAAGAAGTTGATATTTGGTTTAAGACGGAACTTGCAAGCGGCGGTAAATTAGGGCTTGCTCCAACCCATGAAGAGCCGATGGTAAATATGCTGAAAACTTATATTTCAAGTTATAAAGATTTACCGCTTCAAGTGTACCAGTTCCAGACAAAGTTCAGAAACGAGCTTCGAGCAAAGTCTGGCATTTTACGTGGGCGTGAGTTTTTAATGAAAGACCTCTATAGTTTCCATACTTCCGAAGAGGATTTGGATAAATTTTATGGTGAAGTAGAACAGGCTTATCGGCGAATTTTTACGAGATTAGGCTTAGGTGATGATACTTTTGAGACCTTTGCAAGTGGTGGAATTTTTGCAAAGTATTCGCACGAATTTCAGACTCTTTTGCCAGTAGGGGAGGATACGGTATATTATAATAGCGACAGGTCTGTGGTGCTTAACAAAGAAGTTTTGAATGATGAGGTGCTAAAAGATCTGAATGTAAAACGAGAAGATCTATCAGAAGCCACTGCGGCCGAAGTGGCAAATATCTTTAAGTTGAAATTCAAATATTCTGAGCCACTGGGGCTAAGATTTGCAGATGAAAATAACGAACAGGAAACCGTATATATGGGCTGCTATGGGATTGGCGTGTCTAGGTTGATGGGGGTGATTACTGAAAAATATGCCGACGAAAAGGGTTTGATTTGGCCAGAAGCGGTAGCGCCATTTAAATATTATTTGGTGGGCATTGGCGAAAGCGGGGCCAAAAAAGCTGCCGAATTGTATGAGCGTAGCCCAGATACCATCATCTTGGATGATCGTGACATTCGACCAGGCGAGAAATTTGCTGATGCTGAATTAATGGGGATTCCTTATCGAGTGGTAGTTTCGGAGCGGACGCTTGCAGAAGGTATGGCGGAAGTAACCGACCGCCGTACCGGCGAGACTAAAATGTGTAGTCTTGACGCGGCTGAATTTTTACTGTAAACTCTATAAGAATTAAGTTGGAGCTATTATGATTAAAAAGAGTATCAGCCTGACTGCAGAGGGTAAAAAAGAATTAGAAAAGGAGCTAGACGAATTAATCAAAAGTCGTCCAGCAATTGCGGAACGTATTGCGACGGCGCGAGCGTTTGGTGATTTATCGGAAAATGAAGAGTATAGTTCGGCACGTAACGAACAAAAAATTGCCGAAGGTAGAATTCTGGAAATTCAAGATATTTTGAAGAATGCCAAGATTATACGCGGTGGCAAAAAAGATGCTGTAGCACTAGGTGCAACCGTAGTATTGAACATGGGCGGGCGTGAAGTTACTTATGCACTAGTAGGTGCGACCGAGGCTAACCCACTTGAAGGCAAAATCTCTAACGAATCGCCGATCGGTAAAGCATTAGTGGGACGCAAGGCTGGCGAGACATTTGACTTTAACGGCAAGACTGTGAAGATTGTAGAAATCAAGTAATATGATATAATATTCATATGTTGCTTGAAGACTATCGAAATGAGAGATTAAAAAAATTAGAGGAAATTCGGGCAAGAGGGATTGACCCGTATCCAGCCAAGAGCCATCGCAATACTAAGATTGCCGATGTAGTGAATCATTTTGACGAGAAACAAGGCCAAGAAGTAATTGTAGCTGGTCGCATTGTAGCCATTCGTTCGTTTGGCAAATTGGTGTTTTTGAAGCTGCGCGATTATACTGGCGAGGTGCAAATCTTCATGAAGGCCGAAGACGAAACGCCAACCGGATTGTTTGGTGCAAAAGAAGTACGGCTGTTAGATATGGGCGATTTCGTGGAAGCCAAGGGTGTAGTAGATAAATCGCAAACTGGTGAAATTTCAGTATTTGCAAACTTTGTGAGACTCCTAACTAAATCTTTGCGGCCACTGCCAGAAAAGTTCACAAACAAGGAAGAGCGCTATCGCCGACGCTATGTAGACATGAATGTTAATCCAGAGGTACGCGAGCGTTTGGTGCGCCGTTCTAAGTTTTGGCAGGCTACGCGTGATTTTATGAATGCACATGGTTTCATCGAGATTAATATCCCGGTGCTTGAGCATACCACAGGCGGAGCTGACGCAACGCCTTTTACCACACACATGAACGCGCTTGATGAAGACTTTTATCTGAGAATTTCTCATGAGCTACCTTTAAAGAGGTTGCTCGGCGGCGGGTTTGAAAAGGTTTATGATATCGGGCCAAGATTCAGAAATGAGGGCGTGGATGATGAGCACTTGCCAGAACATATCGCATTTGAATCCTATGCAGCTTACGAGAACTACGAAGATGGCATGAAACTCTATGAGGAAATGATTAAATATGTGGCAATGGAGACTTGGGGAACTTTGAAATTTCATGTTGGTGGTTTTGACATTGACCTGGATTGCGAATGGCCGCGCGTAAAATATGCTGACTTATTACGGGATAAGTTTGGCGTAGACGTATTCAATCCAGACCGCGAGCAGTTATTTAAGGTATTGAAAGATAACGGTGTAGAGGTCGACCCGAAGATGACTACACCACATCTTATAGACCATGTTTGGAAATTGATTCGCAAAACTTCGGCTGGCCCATACTGACTGATTGAAGAGCCATTGTCTTTGTCGCCGCTAGCGAAGAAATCCGCGGAGAATCCTTTAGTGACAGAACGTTTCCACCCGATAATCGCCGGGACGGAAATGGGGAATGGTTTCTCAGAGCTTAATGACCCGCTAGACCAATTAGGGCGTTTTGAAGAACAGCAAGCAGCCCGGGATGCTGGTGACGAAGAAGCACAGATGCTAGATATGGATTTTGTGGAGATGCTAGAATACGGTATGCCACCAGCTTGTGGTTGGGGTAATTCAGAGCGTAATTTCTGGTTACTTGAGGGTGTACCTGGACGTGAGGCAGTGCCGTTCCCGACCATGAAACGCCAAGGACAAGAGTAAACTTGACTTTTTAGCTTAAGTGTGATATAATATAAAGTATAGGGTTATTTCTTAAAATTCGACAATCTTAGTGTGTGATTTGGCACCACGAGTAATTTTGATGCTAGTTTTAGGAACCCTAAAATACTTAGACAATAGATTAATTAGGGCAGTATTAGCTTCACCATCGTGAGGTTTGGCACGTAAATGTACAGTGAGCTCGTCAGGGGCAACTTCAATGATTTTTTCTTGTGAAGAACCGGTTTTAACTGTAACTTTGTAGCGACTCATACCATATATTATATAATATATGGCCGTGATATAATAATAGATATGGCTAAGTTTAAACTAGTGTCTAAGTATCAGCCTACTGGTGACCAGCCACGCGCAATTAAGCAGCTCGTGGATGGAGTTCTGGCAGGCACAAAAGAGCAGACGTTGCTAGGCGTAACGGGTTCTGGTAAGACTTTTACTATGGCCAATATCATAGCCAACGTGCAACGACCAACTCTGATTCTGGCACACAATAAAACTCTAGCTGCACAACTTTATGCGGAATTTCGAGAGTTCTTTCCGGAAAATGAAGTGCACTATTTTGTATCTTATTTTGATTATTATCAGCCGGAAGCCTACATCGCGTCGACTGATACCTATATTGAAAAAGATTCAGCGATTAATGATGAAATTGATAGATTGAGACACGGCGCGACCGAAGCTTTGCTGACAAGAAAAGATGTGATTGTGGTGGCGTCGGTATCGTGCATTTATGGTATTGGCTCGCCAGAACACTATCTAGCCATGTCTTTTGAGCTTTCACGCGGCGAAAAGGTGGCCCAAATTGATTTCATTCGGAAATTAGTATCCATCCAATATCATCGGAATGATTTAGCTTTTGAACGTGGCAATTTTCGAGTAATGGGAGACACGGTGGATTTGTATCCGGCAAATGGAGAATACGCTTATAGATTTGAATTTGGCTTTGATACGCTTGAAAATATTAAGATAGTTGATCCTTTGACTTTTGAAGTACGAGAAAAGCCAGAGCGGATACATATTTTTCCAAATACACATTACGCTACACCAAAAGACCAACTTGAAAAAGCGCTAAAAACCATTCGTGCGGAGTTTGATGAACGCTTCAATTATTTTCGTGAACATGAAAAATATTTAGAAGCCGAAAGATTGAGCCAGCGCACCAAATACGATCTGGAAATGTTGGAAAGCACTGGGTTCGTAAAAGGAATTGAAAATTACTCACGGCATCTAGATGGAAGAAGAGCCGGCGAACCGCCAGCAACGCTTTTGGATTTCTTCCCAGATGACTTTTTACTAATTGTCGATGAGTCCCATATGACTTTACCGCAAGTAAGGGGTATGTATAATGGCGATCACGCTCGGAAAGAGACTTTGGTAGAGTATGGTTTTCGCTTGCCAAGCGCACTAGATAATCGCCCTTTGACTTATGGCGAATTTCAATCACATATTAACCAAGCGATTTACGTATCGGCAACGCCGGGTGAGTATGAGCTCGAACATTCACCGGCGCCAGCAGAGCAAGTAATTCGCCCGACTGGACTTCTGGATCCTGAAGTAGAAGTAAGGAGTAGCGATGGACAGATTGATGATTTAATGGAAGAAATTGACCAGCGTATTGCTAAAAGGCAGCGAACTCTAATTACGACACTTACCAAAAGAATGGCGGAAGATTTAACAGATCACTTGAAGGAGCGGGGCGTAAAAACAGCATATATCCATTCAGATATTGATACTTTGGAGCGCGGTGATATTTTGCGAGATCTGCGCGAAGGCGTGTATGATGTACTGGTAGGGATTAATCTTCTGCGCGAGGGCCTGGACCTTCCAGAAGTCTCATTGGTAGCAATACTAGACGCTGATAAAGAAGGATTTTTGCGTTCCGAATCGGCATTAATTCAGACCATTGGTCGCGCGGCACGCCACGTAGAAGGCAAAGTAATTATGTATGCAAACTTCATTACCGAAAGCATGGAAAAAGCAATTTCAGAAACTAACCGGCGGCGTGAAATACAGAAACAGTATAATTTTGAGCACAATATTACACCAACATCCATCAAAAAAGAAGTAGGGTTGGGCCTACGTGCGATTATCCCAGAAAAACAAGTAGAAAATAAATTAGATATTAAACGCGTGCCAAAGGATGAGTTGCCTGGGCTAGTAAAATCTTTGTCATCCGAAATGCAACTTGCGGCCGCAAATTTGGAATTTGAAAAAGCAGCCCTGCTTCGAGATGAGATTGAAAAAATCAAACAATATATGAACGGAGAAAAACCAAGTGGCCGGTAGGAAATTAGACATTGCAATTATTGTTCCAGTCTATAATGCCGAGAAGTACTTAGCAAGATGTGTTGAATCTGTGATAAAGGCCTTGGATAATTATGATGGCGATGGTGAGATTTTATTAATCGACAATAATTCAAAAGATAATTCGCCAAAAATTGCTAAAGATTTCGAAATGAAATACCCACAAATAGTAAAATGTCATAAATGTACGACGCCGGGAGCCGGAGCAGCAAGGAATTATGCGGTACCAAAAGTTAATGCGCGATATTTTTGGTTTGTGGATGCCGATGATGAAATTAGTGTTGATTCTATACAGAAGTTAATGTCTGAGGCAGACCGAACCAAGGCCGATTTTATTATGCTGGGCTTAGTTAAGGTTTATCCGGATGGACACAGGGAGAAAATACCAGCATTTTCGCCACAAAAGGCAGATTTCAAGAGCAGATTCATTAGAAGTGAGCTAGGGCCAGTGCAGGTTTTAATTAAAAAGGCGTGGTATGAGAAAAATGAGTTTAAATTTATGGAAGGAAGAATCCATGAAGATATGGAAATGATGCCGGCCTTGATGTTGTACACGGATAACATTTCTGCGATAAATGAACCACTATATATCTACTATCAAAACCCAGATTCTACCCTACATAAATTAGAATGGGACGAACATTACTATGATATTTTTCCAGCACTAGAAGGTTTGTATGCGCGGTTTAATAAAGCCGGCGCGGCGAGAAAATATCATGATGAGCTTGAGTGGTTTTTTATTTGGAATCTGCTAATGGATTCGGCGGAATATTATGGTAAGTTTAGCGAGGGTCGGGCAGGACTCAAAAAGTCCCGCGCCATGCTAAAGGAATATTTCCCACATTGGTACAAAAATAAGTTTCTAAAAAATACGAATCTAAAAACGCGCACCAAAATCATCTTAAATTATCTTAAAGTTTGATGATTTTGCGAAGACGACGTTTGATTTTATTAATTAGGAGTTTATGTTTATCAAAAACATAGCAGAAACCGCCGATGTATTCTTCGGTAATGCCACGTAGGCCACCTTTGAAATAGAGTAAAGGATTGTTGGGCGAGAAAGTACCTTCCATGCCGTAGAGATTAAGGCGTGTTTGACCGCGGCGTAAACATTCTTCAATGTTCCAACCTTTAATAGCCGTGGAGCCGTTAAAATGTTTGTTCTTCTCTACGGTGCCGGCGACAAAAGCAACCATTTCATTAGGATGGATGATATCGACCTCGCTTGAGACCAATTCGCCATTATCCTTGCGACGTGCCTCTACAAAGATCGCGTCCTTGCCAAAAGCGTCCCAAAGATCTTCGAAATATTTAACTTTGCGCGTATGGACACCGTTGCGTTTATCGCTATCCTGGAGAGCAGTGAGCCACTCTGGCAATTCGGATTTATCTTTAAGCACATGAATGTCTAGTTCGCGGCGAGTTTTATGAAGCTTCTTGCGGGTACTACTATTCATGGTGAGCTCGGCATCGCGAATATCTTTGATGCCGGTGAGGTCTTTAACGAACATCCAGCGATTCGCCTTGTTTTCAATAGCAGTAGTAAAGCCTTCGTGTATGAAACCCTGCTTTTTGAAAGCCTCAAAAATAGCACTAGTATCTGGTTGCTCTACGATACTACCATCTAATTCGCGTGTAGCATAAACAATGGGCGGGAAAATTTCTAACTTGATAAGACCTTGCGTGATGGAATATTTTTTGATTTCTTGGAGGAAGAAATTTAGGAGCTTGAGATTTTGGTAATCTAAAATAGGACCGAGCTGAATCCAGGCTTCCTTGTCACGCTCGACAATGAGAGCCGCAGCAAGTACTTTTTTATCGTCTTTAATGCCCACAAGGGAAGTATTAAAACCCATTTTAGTACGAAGTGTGGCGCGCGGAACAGATTGAAAAAAGTTACCGGTGGGCGCAGAACGTTCGAATTTGGTAAATTCCTTGGCGGTAAGTGTAGCGAAATTCATGTTTCTCCTTGTTAAGTTAAGTCCCTATGTTCTGTGGGACGGAGTTTTTTAAGATAAAGCACACCGAGAGGGTTAAGTGGGGTGGCAAAGGTGCCAACAAATTCTTCAACTTCGCCATGAAATCCTTGCTTAAACTTAAAGACGCCATTTTCTGGGTCTGGGTTAGTGCCCCAAAAGTTATACTTGCGGTAACCATTGGCGTAAGCATATCTAATCATTGCCCACTGGATGAGATGTGGGCCACCAAGCTTCTTGTGCTCGCGACTGAGGCCGCTAGAAAGGTAGATGACCTCATCGCCATAAAGGATAAAGAAAGCGGCCGCAATAGGCGTGCCATCTGGAAGCTCGGCCACGATGGCTGTAACTTCTGGGCCGAAAGCTTCCGCCATTTGTTCAAAAAACTTTTGGTCACGTGGTACAAAACCATGAAGCCGGCCAGACTCGGCAAGCAATTTCAGCAAAATGTCGTACTCAGCTGGCGGAAGTTCGCGTAATTTTACACCGTAGCGTTCAGTGGCGTAACGAATTGTATAACGATGATCCCGGCGAAAACTATGGAGTAACTTTTGCTCGTTTTCTGGTGAGAGATCTGGGGATAATACGGTCGATTTCTTTTTAGCTGGCTGGATCTGGGGGAGATTTTCTACTTTACTAAAATCGATTGCGTAAGTCCACTTAACCTGTTCATATTCACCAAGATATTTAAAACCGTGACTCTTTAAAGTCTTAGAAAAATCGGTAGGGACATCTGGCGCTAAGAGTGTGGGGGAAATTTGGAGGACAATGCCGTGCCTAGTTTTTAAGAATTTTTTACTTTCGTCCAAGAAAAAGGCAAATTCTGATCGGTGTTTGTTATAATCGGTAAGCGGACCACGGGAAAAGGTGAAAATTTTCTTGCCATAGCGCTCGTAGATGTTACTCGCGAGCCCAGCTACGACGAGCTTGCCATCACAAAAAAGGCCAAGCAAATAAGCCTCACGCTGAATTTGTTGGTAACGTTGGTACATTTGAGGGCTCTGCATATAACTCTTAACAGCACAACTTCTAGTGAACTGCGTAAATTCTTCTAGTGAAATTTCACGAAAAACTTTATTCATAACTATATATATTATAGCATATTCGTTACGCTAGCTACTGCGCATACAACGTACAGAAACGCCCCTGTTTTTAGCGGTGGCTGCAACCAAGACTCCTGCACTCCCATTGCCATGAGTAAATCTTACTGCGGCGGCACTTCTGTCATTATTTCTTCTAGAGGTCCAGAGGAACCCATTACTGCCGACTTCGGCCTGAGAACCAGATGCCCCGATGTATCCAGTAGTAGATAATATTATTAAATTAAAAGTATTAGTGCCGAACATGTTTACGTCATCGTAAGTAGGCAAGGACCAGATGCACTTTTGTTATAACACGCTTTAACTTATTTATGCAATAATTGTTTTCTGTAAAGGTTATGGTATAATTTGGAATATGAGTGGGCGAGCAGACATTGCGACGATTGAAAAAATTAAGAAACGGATTCGGGCTTGTGACTATTTGTCTGCTGTGCAGCTTTATCTTAGGGATAATTTCTTACTAAAGAGCCCTCTAAGCTACGATGATATTAAGCCAAGATTGCTAGGACATTGGGGAACTTGTCATGGTATTAACGTAGCTTATGCTAATCTTAAAAGTTATTTCGGCGATGATCCGAACTTTATGTTTGTGCTAGGGCCAGGGCATGGGTTCCCAGCATTACAAGCGAATTTGTTTATTGATGGGGAGTTAGAAAAAGTTGATTCTAAGGCTACTTTAGACTATGATGGGCTAGCTTATATTTGCAAGAATTTCTCCTGGCCAGACGGATTTCCGTCGCACGCTAGCCCAATGACGCCAAATATCATCACGGAGGGTGGGGAATTGGGTTACGCCCTTGCTAATGCTTATGGTGTAGCGCTTGGCCATCCAGAAAAAGTTTTAGCAGTATTAATTGGTGATGGCGAACTAGAGACTGCCACAGCAATTGATTCTCTTAGTCTGCGTAATTTGTTGACTGGGTCAAATAATGGCAGAGTGCTACCATTTTTGCATCTCAATGGTTATAAGATCTCAGCACCATCGCTTTATGCACGTAAATCCGAGCGCGAGCTAAATGAACTTATACGGGGATTTGGTTTTACGCCGATCTGGATTCGTGGGAGCGATCCAGAGAAATTCCAAGAAGCCTTGCGCGAGAAAATAGAAGCACCATTTTATATTTTGCAAACCGAGAAGGGCGAGACTGGCCCCAATCGTTATCATATGGCGCACCAGATTCCACTTAAAAATCCTGCAAGCAATTTTGGTGAATTGGAAGGATTAGAGGATTGGCTAAAGTCGTATAATTTTGGCGAACTTTTCAGTGCAAAGGAAGGATTTATATGGTAGATAGAGTAGAGAACCCTGGGACGGAATATTTCTCGCCGGCGCGCAAGATCGGTGAGCTTTTAGCGCGCGAGTTAGATAATGACCCGTACTTTTATTTCTTCTCGCCGGATGAGACTACCTCTAACAAGCTTGATGCAGTATTTGATGTGGCAGAGCGAGCCTGGGGCACCTTAGAACAAAAGCCGTGGGACTTGCCAGAAAGTAATAGCGGCCGAATTGTGGAAATGTTGTCTGAAAACGTGTTATTCTCGGTAATGACCGGGCATCTAACAAATGGGGAACAGGCAATGATGGGGAGCTATGAAGCGTTTTTGCCGATTATCACTTCGCAATTGTTACAGCAAATAAAGTTTATTAAGCAAGCAAAACAAGTGCCCTGGCATAAGCCAATGCCAGCAGTGAATTTATTGTCGACATCCACCTGCTGGCGGCAAGACCATAATGGTTTTACGCATCAATCGCCAGCATTAATTTCACAATTGTTGGCTCTTCCGTCTAATCTTGCAAACTGCATCTTTCCGGTGGATGATGTGGCGGCTGAAGTGGCTTTTGATTTTATGCTAGATTCAAGAAATGTTGTAAATCTTACAACATTTAATAAGAATGGCCTGCCTCGTTACATCGATTCGCACCATGCTAAGTTCCAATTTGAAAACGGTGGAGCATCGATTTATCAATTTACCTCGGATGAGAATCCCGACATTATATTTACGGCGGCTGGTGACATTGTAACGCATGAAACACTAGAAGCAATGAGAATATTAAGGGAAGATTTGCCAGGGCTTAAAATGCGTTTTGTGGGGATTACGGCGCTATCGTACCGCGCGATTGGTACGACCGACAACAAATTATCGCACGAGAGATTTAAAGAGATGTTTACGGAAAAATGTCCGATTATCGCTAATTTTCACGGTTATCCAGAAACCCTAGAAAATATCCTGGAGAATTATACTGAACGGCGCAGATTGCGGGTACATGGTTTTAATGAAGAAGGTTCTACGACCACGCCTTTTGAAATGTTGCGTCGTAATGCGGCTTCACGCTACGACTTAGCAATTGATGTGGCTGAGGTGTTGGGGCGAACTAAATTGGTTGAAAAATATCAAGATATTTTAGAAATGAATCATGAATATGCCGTGGAGCACGGTGAAGATTTGATAAAATAAGTAGATTTGATAAAATATCGTTATTATGGAATTATTTATTTTATTAGTAGTTTTGATTATTTTAGCTGAAACTACAATTTTAGTATCAAGAAAATATAAGCCGACTTTAAATAGCCGACGCAAGGTATATGTCGATACATCTGCCCTTATCGACGGACGTATTTTGAACATTGCACGCAGTGGCTTTCTAGATGGAGATTTAATTATCTTAAAGAGCGTGTTGCTTGAATTGCAACTTTTGGCCGACGGAAAAGATGCCGAGAAAAGAAATCGCGCACGTGCCGGACTAGAAACGGCGGCCGAGCTAGAGCGTGTGATAAATATAAATACTGAAGTGGTCGACGACGGCGAAGGACACAAGAAAGTAGATGAAGAACTCCTAAAAATTGCCAAAGATACGCGCGGTTTGATTTTAACTTTAGATTACAACCTAATTAAGGTAGCCGAGGCAGAGAAAATTGAGACCCTTAATATTAATGATCTCGCGCTCGCGGTACGCAATGAATTCTTGCCAGGCGAAAAAATTAAACTGAAGATTCTAGAAAAAGGCTCTAATCGTGGACAAGGTGTAGGACACTTAAGCGACGGCACTATGGTAGTCGTAGATAATGCAGCCAATAAAATTGGCAAAGAAGTGACCGTAGAATTTGTAAAGTTCTACGGTACTTCGGCTGGCAAGATGATTTTTGCTAAATTAGCTAAACGCAACTAATCATTTGAGTCATCAGTATCTGGCGAATGAGTGGGCGTGAGTTGAAGTTCGGCAACATCCGTATAGCCAGCACTGTCTGTAACCATCAATTTGATAGAATATTCTGTACCATCTAATGTGTAGCCACTAACAATGCCAGAGCTACTGATTGAAATGCCACTCTTTTCAACGCCATTAACATAAAGAGTATAGCCAGAAATGCCATAGGTACCTTTGCGGACAACAGCAACGATTGTATTGTCGCTGGTAGAAAGCGAAACTTGGGGCGGAATATAATCACACGTGTCACTTTTTTCGCGGTCGTACGGCTCTGGTACATTGTATGTTTCTTCGCCGGTCATAGGGTCGGTAACTTTCGTAATTTCAATACTAATCTTATAGGCCTCTGGGGTACAGCTGGAAGCCAGGAGGTGATTATAGCGGTTGAAAGTGAGCGTTTCCTCAATGACACCAGAATTCTTGTCTTTATTAAACCAGCTCGGCCAAATATCAGTTTTGCCGTTGACTGTTAAAGTTTGAATGCCGGCCGGACGAACTGGTCGATCGCCATAGTGCCATTTGCCTTCTGGCTCATAGACTTCTTTATGCACACGCTCCATATAGGTACCGACTGCGTAACGAACTGGCTCGCCCATAGGGGCAGAGAAGCCAGAGCCGTCATGATTACCATTCCATACGAAGGTAGAAATGGCTGTAGAGAAGCTTTCGATGAGAGAATCTTTTACCACTGCTGCGTTTTGGGTGGTAGTGGTGCCGGTTTTAGTGGCAGTCCAGACGTCTGGCACGACAAAGCCCACGCCATTATCATAACGTGCAGAACGATCACCTAAAATGTCGCTGAGCATGTACGCTACCTGCTCGTCTACTACGCGAGTAGCGGGAGAATCTACCCAAGATTCAATAACATCACCAGTGGAGTTCTCAACCTTTAGAACATAGGTTATATCCTTATAGGAGCCCCCTCTAGCTATTGATGCATAGGCATTAGCATGTTCGACCATGCGAACTCCACAACCGGAGCCGATTGCGATAGAAAGGCCATAACTGTCACGGCCCTCGCAATAAGACGTATCGCCAAGGGCGTGCGCTACTTCAAGCGAATTATCTATGCCATTAATATATAGAGCTTTAACCGCAGCAATATTCAACGAATGGCCAAGCGAGAAACGAATTGTAACATCGCCATAAAAGCCTTGACCGGAGGCATTGTTAAGCGAGCAACTACCAGAATAACCAGCACAATAAATTTTATTAATGTTTTCGTCTTTTAAGATTGAGCCCGGGCCATAATTGATGCCTTCGCGTTGCATAAAGAGGGCAGAGTAGTCCAAAATAGGTTTAATGGATGAGCCTGGTTCAATTAAAGAATCTGTTGTAACGTTAAGCTCACCGTAAGTATTGTTGAAAAAGTCTGACGAACCAACCATGGCAATAACCTGGGAAGTTTCGACATCTAGTGATATCATGGCCATGTTATCAGTGCCATTCATATAGGTATACCCCATACCAGTCGCTACCGCTTCCTCAGCTATTTGTTGCGCGCGGTAATCTAACGTAGTAGTAATAGTCCAACCGCCAGCACGCATAGTAGAAATACCGTATTTATCTTCAAGCTGTTTTTTGACTTCTAGCACAAAGTGAGGTGCTTTCGCATTGGCGTATTGATTAGACTCGGGTTTAATAGTGTCTAGTATTGCAACCTGCTTGGCTTCTTCGGCTTCTTCTTTAGTAATAAAGCCCATGTCCGCCATTACGTCGAGAGTATAATGCTGGCGCCAAAGCAACTGTTCGTGACCATATTCGTTATACGGGTTGAAAACGGCCGGATTATTTGGTATGGAAGCAAGCAAAGCACATTCGGCGAGAGTTAAATCTTTAGCAGATTTACCAAAATAAGTCTGCGCGGCCGATTCAACGCCATTGCGGCGTCCGCCATAAGGAGATTGGTTAAGATACATAGTGAGAATCTCATCTTTGGAATACATGCGTTCGAGCTCAATAGCAAGAATAAGCTCCTTAATTTTACGGGTCAAACCGCCGCGGTTGGCACTGGCGGCCTCATCAGCAAAATAGACTTGTTTAATAAGTTGCTGTGTAAGGGTGGAGCCACCTTGGACTTGTTTACCAGAGATTGTGGAGATGACTGCTCGAATAAGACCAACTGGATCTACCCCGATATGACCGTAGAAGTTGCGGTCCTCAATAGCGATGGTGGCATAGCGCATATTATCTGGAATGTCTTCAGCATCAACAACTAGACGATAGTTCTCATTACCAGTATCTTTCCAAAGCACTACACCATTGCGATCCAGGTAAGTGTTGACTGTTTCCGAGATAGTCATTTGATCAAGGCGGATTTCATCAAGGTCTTTTTTGTAATAGAGAAAGAGTCCGCCGATGCCAATGACCATTAATGTAAATAGTACACCGAGAGTCTTTAAGATTGTCTTTTGGCCACGCCAAGAAAACCACCACTTAAAGACACGCTTTGGATGAAGGCGCGCAAAAAATCTTTTGACCGGTTCCTTGGGAAGAGAAGCGAGCTCTTCAGCGCGAATGCGCGCTTCGGCTTCTTTCTTAGCTTTATGTTTATAGCTTAGGCTTGTGTATAAGCCCATTTTCTTCTTAGTAGTCTTTTTCGCAGTTTTTTTAGTGGTTTTAACCATTTCAAGATCCTCGTTTGGGTTAGTGTCAGTAGTTTCGGCAGAATCTTTCGATTTCTCAGGTTCTTTGGACGGCAAAATCACTTCTGATTTCGTTTTAACCATATAAACATTATAACACGTGTTATAATAAACTTATGAAAAAGTTTCGGTTTCGCTCTGTTGTGCAACTTGCTAACATGAAATTGTCGATTAAATCAGCGGCGATTATTTTGGCAAGTTCTACGTTGGTTTCTGCCTTGCTTGGATTGTTCCGTGACCGACTTTTAAACTCTTATTATCTTGGCACTTATCCTACTGGTATTGATGCTTATACTGCGGCATTTACAATTCCGGATTTCATGTTCTTTATTTTGACATCTGGGGCGCTGGCGGTTTCATTTATACCAGTTTTTAACCAACGTTTGGCAACTGGCAATAAAAAATCCGCTTGGGAATTGTCTTCTAGTTTGTTAAACTTGCTCGCGATTTTGACATTGGTGACTAGTGTATTAATTATGGTGTTTGCCGATCCATTAATTCGCTACGTTGTAAGCCCTGGCCTAGATGAGTCTGGTATGATTTTGGCTATTAATATGACCCGCGTGATTGCGATTAACCCGTTTTTGTTCTCAATAGCTACAGTATTAACATCAATCCAACAAGCAGTGGGGAGATTTGTATTTTATGCCTTTGCGCCAGCTATATATAATATAGGGATTATTATAGGTATCACTTGTTTTACGGGTGGGATAAATTTGTTTGGGGTGCAGATTTTTGAAGGTGGTATTATGGGCGTAGCACTAGGCGTCATTCTGGGTGCAGTAATGCAGCTAATCGTTTCTTTGATTGGTCTGTTTGGTTTAGGTTTTGATTACGAGTTTAAAATTCATTGGCGGAACCAAGGATTTCGTACTATTTTAAAACTGTTGCCACCGAGATCTTTGGATCAGGGAATTGACTATGTAAATTCCATCATCAGCATGAACTTGTCATCGCGAATGGGGGCGGGCGCAGTAAGATCTTTTGACCAAGCTACGTCTTTGCAGTCTATGCCAGTAACGCTAATTGGTGTAGCAATTTCCACGGCGTTCTTCCCGAAACTAACCGAAGAGCTTGGCACAGGCGACGACGATAAGTTTTATGAGACGTTTAGACAAGCTTTACGGATGATTATCTGGATTGCTCTGCCGATAGCAATTATCGCATTCTTTACGCGTGGCTATATTACGAGTTTTGTTTCCAATATTGGTAATAATAATCAAAATGGCACTATCGCTTCGGTGTTAGGAACTTTGTGTATAGCGATTTTTGCACGGTCGGTTTTTCATATTGCATCGCGCGGATTTTACGCCCACCAAGACACTAAGACGCCATTTCGGGTATCTATAGTGGCAATTGGGCTAACCATTGCGATGTCCGTAGGTTTCTATTTATTGGGTTGGGGCGTGGATGGGCTTGGTCTAGCACAATCTTTGGGCGCAGTGATTGAAATTGTCATATTATTATTTATCTTGCAACGACGTTCAAATCATAGGGCTATGGACCGAGCTTTCTGGAAAGCAATATATAGAATGTTGTTTGCAACATTAATTGCTGGGTGTGTGGCTTTTTCACTTACAAAATTTATCCCACTTATGGCAACTGATACTTCACTCGTGATTACGATCCCAAAGTTTCTGTTAATTGCATCGCTATCAATTTTGGCTTACATGATTGCCAGCTTCTTCTTGAATCTTGATGAAGTAAAACCAATTTTGAATTATGCGAAAAAAATCCTCTTTAAAAACGCCAAATAGTTGCTATAATTCAAGATATGGAAGTAAACTGCGAGACTATTAAGCATTTGGCTGGTTTGTCGGATTTTGTTTTGGACGATAAGGAAACCGAAGCCTTAACTGGTGACTTAAAAAATATTATTAAATATATTTCGCAATTAGACGAGCTAGACACTGATAATATTGAGCCAACATATCAGGTTTTTGAAATGGAAAACGTTTGGCGTGATGATGAAATCAAATCACAAGATGCTACGCGGGAGGAACTGCTAGCTTTAACGCGTGAAGAAAAAGATTGCCAAGTAAAAGTACCGAAGGTGTTGTAATGAAAATAGCGAATAAAACCGTAACTGCAACTAGATTAGTAAAAGATGCACTAGCAAAAGCTAAGCATTTTAGCGACTATAATATTTTTACTTTTATAAACGAGGAAGGTGCTTTGAAAAAAGCAGCCGAGATCGATGCCAAAATTGCACGTGGCGAAAAGGTGGGGAGATTAGCTGGAGTACCGTATGCCTTAAAAGATAATTTTTTAAGCCCCGAAGGACAAACGACGGCTTCGGCGCATATTTTGGAAGGCTTTGTTTCGCCGATAACTGCTACGTCAGTAGAAAGGTTAGAGGCCGAGGGTGCTATCATGATTGGGCGCACGAATCTCGATGCTTTTGCACATGGTTCTTCGACCGAAAACTCTTATTTTGGCCCAACTTTGAATGCGGCAGACAAGACACGAGTGGCAGGTGGTTCCTCTGGTGGTTCTGCTGTAGCGGTGGCTTTGGACATTGTTGAGTTTGCAACTGGTTCTGATACGGGCGGTTCGATTCGACAGCCGGCTTCTTTTAATGGTATCTACGGGCTAAAGCCGACCTATGGTGCAGTTTCGCGTTATGGCGTAGTAGCGATGGCATCGTCGCTTGACTGCATTGGCTTCTTCACGAAAAGCCCGGAAGATATGGATTTGCTAATGTCGGTGGCAGCAGGACAAGATGCAAAAGATTTGACTACTTTGCCAGATTATTACGATGAAACGAAAATCAAACAAGTTAAGAAAATCGGTATAGTCAAGGATTTCGACAACACATCCGTAGACGCCGAGATTCGCAATGCGTTAAAAGAGAAAGCAGAATTGCTAAAGTCTAAAGGCTACGAGATTGTAGAATTAGAAATGCCAACATTAAAATATGCTTTGGCCGCCTACTATATTATCCAGCCTGCCGAAGTGGCTAGCAATTTGTCACGTTATGATGGCGTGCGTTACGGTTTTCGCTCAGAAAAATCGCAAGATTTAAACGCTTTGTATGAGAATACGCGTAGTGAAGGGTTTATGCCAGAAAATAAACGTCGCATTATGATTGGCAACTTTGTATTGTCGTCTGGATTTTATGATGCATATTTCTTAAAGGCCGCTAAAGCGCGCACATTGATTGTGAAAGAATATGAAAATGCCTTTAAAAAGTGTGATTTTATTTTGACACCAGTTTCGCCTAACCCAGCGTTTAAACTAGGCGAAAAAGTTAATGACCCGGTGGCGATGTACCTAGAAGATTTGATGAGTGTGTCTCTTAATTTGGCTGGAGTACCAGGGCTAGCTATTCCAGCTGGCCAAAATAAAGCTGGTTTGCCTTTAGGCTTGCAATTGGTGGGGCCACGACGTAGCGACCGCGCACTAATTGACTTTGCAAAGGAGCTACAATGATTGATGGTGGCGTAGTGACTTTTATATTGGCAATTATTATTGTGGCGATTCTGGTATTTTTTGCGATTATTTTAACTGGCAAACGTGGCCATAAGTTTGACATAGAGGAATACCAAACTAAGTTTTTAGCAATCGAGAACAAATTAAACAAAGATAATCCAGCGACTTTTGTAACTACTATTATTAACGCCGATAAGTTGCTAGACCGAGCATTGCACGAAATGGGCATACCAGGTAAAACTATGGGCGACCGTTTAAAAAAGTCTGGTGGTAAATTTACTGACATCAATGCGGTATGGCGAGCACATAAATTACGTAACGCCATCGCACACGAAGATGATTTGGAGATTACTTATCGTCAGGCTGCTGGAGCATTATTAGTTTATAAACAAGCTTTAAAAGATTTGGGAGCAATCTAATGAAATACATTCCTACTATCGGCATTGAATGCCATGTGCAGCTTTCAACGAAGACAAAATTATTTTCTGAAGTAAATAATGACGCGCGCGGAAAAGAGCCCAACTCATGCGTATCTCCAGTAGATTATGCGTTGCCAGGTATGTTGCCACGATTGAATGGAGAGGCAATCAAGTTCGCGATTCGTGCTGGGCGAGCAATGAATTGTAAAATTAATGCAAGCTCACGTTTTGATCGTAAACATTATTTTTATCCAGATTCGCCTAAAGGCTATCAAATTACTCAATTCTACCAGCCGATTATTGGTGCTGGGTACGTGGAGTTGCCTGGCGGTACTAAAATTCGTATTGAACATGCCCATCTTGAGGGCGACGCTGGCAAGCTGACGCATTTTGATAATTATTCGCTAGTAGATTTTAACCGTGTTGATACGCCACTGATTGAAATCGTATCGATGCCAGATATCCATAGCGCTCACGATGCCCATGATTACTGTAAAGAACTTTGGCGTTTAATGCGTTATGCTGAAGTGACTTACGGTGATCTTTATAATGGCAATATGCGTTTCGATGTAAATATCTCTATCGCGCCAGAAGGTTCTGATAAACTCGGAACTCGAGCAGAAGTTAAGAATCTGAATTCATTTAGATCAGTAGAGCGAGCTGTAGAATATGAAATCGCCCGGCAAACGAAGTTACTTGAAAGTGGCGAGAAGGTAGTGCAGGAAACGCGTGGTTGGAGCGATGCTACAGGCAAGACTACCGCCCAACGTTCGAAGGAGGAGGCAAAAGATTACCGCTATATGCCAGAGCCAGATTTGCCACCTATCAACCTTTCCGATGAGTTTATTGAAGCCGAATCGGCGAAGTTGCCACTAGTGCCAGCGGATTATCGCCAAAAATTTGGCGCAAAACTTTCTAGCGACATTCTGGAGATTTTATTGGATTACCCAGAGCTGATGCAAAAGTTAAACAGCATTGAAGACGGGTACGTTGTAACAATCGCTAATCTGTTTACTTCTGTATTACTAGCAGAAGAGAAATCGGCTGAGTATTTGAATGATTTGCCGACAACAGAACAATTAAATAGCTTGGCCGAAATGAATAGCAAGAAAGAGCTCAGTTCTACTGCCACTAAGGAAGTATTCCTGCGGCTATTTGATCCGCAAATGAAGAATCGCGAGACAAAAGTAATCGCTAAAGAGCTAGGGCTAATTCAGGAAAACGATTTGGCGACGCTAGAAGCGATTGTAGATACTGTACTGGCTAAACCGGAAACACAAAAAGCTCAAGCCGATTTTAAGGCTGGCGAAGAGAAAGTAATTGGATTCTTAGTGGGACAAGTGATGAAAGAATCTCATGGTAAGGCTAATCCGTCGGCCGTGCAGGAAATCTTGAAAAAGAAGTTGTCCTAGGCACTTGACGGCTTCTTAGGATGGTGGTAGTATTGTGTGCAGGATGGGATTGCCCCATCCTGTATTCGTCTAGCGACCTAGCCGCCAATTGGTCGCTACAATGCGCGCACATTAAGTCAAAGGGTATCGCAAAGAAAGCGAAATCTTACCCAGGAAGGAGGGGAGTTAAGATGGGGACTTTTCTGGTTTTCTTTGTATTACTGATGATAGGATTGGTTCTGGTGTTGTTCGGGCAGGAATCAGAAGCAAGAAGATCCTTAGAGGAGGTGGATCGTTCTTCGTTTCCCTCGGTAGTACGCGTCGGTCGGAGTCAACCGGTAGCAAGGTTCATCCATGGCATTCGACATCGTAAGCGATGGCGGGGGCGCTGTGGATATGGAGCCCTGGGGCATTCAATATCTCAAGTGCCCCCGCACTGAAGATTTACGATTTAAACAACGCACTACATCCCGCGAACGATATCGAACCTAAACCATTTCTAATCCTCCTACTCATATATCAGTAACAAATCAACCGTACGTTAAGACTAAGCGGAGTCAAAGACAGCGTCTAGGAAGGCGCAAGTTCCGTTACGGGCCCGGCCCCGGTGCATACGCACCGGGGTTTTTCTTTGTCCAGAGTCTCTTTTCTTTTTAAAGAAAATGTGCTAAACTATAGGAAAGTCTGCTCTTTTTTGAGTGTGGAACTCTTATGGCAGAAAAAATAATAATATAAAGGAGCATATGGCTACTGAAATTAAGGATCTAGCGAAGTTACGCAATATTGGTATTATTGCGCATATTGATGCTGGCAAAACTACTACTTCCGAGGCGATTCTTTATCGTACTGGGCTTAAACACAAAATTGACCTTGTAAAGGGTGGTACTGGTGGTGCTGAGACCGACTGGATGGAACAGGAAAAAGAGCGTGGTATTACGATTACTTCTGCAGCTGTGACCGTATACTGGAAAAATCACCAGATTAACATTATTGATACCCCAGGTCACATTGATTTTACGGCTGAAGTGGAGCGTTCGCTTCGTGTGCTTGACGGCGCAGTGGTGGTATTTGATGGTAAGATGGGAGTCGAAGCACAATCTGAAACCGTTTGGCGCCAGGCAACAAAATATGGCATTCCACGCATCTGCTTTGTGAATAAAATTAATCAAATTGGCGGCGACTTCTATAAATCCTTGGATTCAATCCACAAACGTTTGTCTAAGAACGCCGTGGCGATTCATTTACCAATTGGCTTCGAAAAAGACATTTGTGGTGTGGTGGATTTAATTGACATGAAGGCTTACACCTACAAAGATTATGCCGACCACGAACTTACCGTAGGTGAAATCCCAGCCGATATGCTTGAAAAAGCCAAAAATGCTCGCTCAATGTTGATTGAAGAAGCGGTGCAGGCTGACGAAGCTTTAATGGACAAATATTTCAACCAAGGCGAGGAAGCTATCACTGAAATTGAGCTTAAAGCCGCACTGCGTAAGCGCGTGCTTGAAGGTGACTTCTTCCTGGTGACTGGTGGCGATGGCCGTGGCGTAATCGTAGAAAAGGTGCTCGACCTTATGACCGACTACTTACCAAGTCCACTAGATCGCGATCAGGGCCAAACCGTTGGTACCGATCCGAAAACCGGCGACCAAATAGTACGCAAAGCTGATAATTCTGAACCATTAACGGCGCTTGCATTTAAGATTGCAACCGACCCATTTGTGGGTAAATTGATCTTTATCCGCGTTTATGCTGGTACTCTAAAGTCTGGTGATACGGTGATGAATGCAACTACTGGCGATAAAGAAAGAATCGGGCGTTTAGTCCGGATGTATGCTAATGAACGCAATGATATTTCTGAGATTAAAGCCGGTGATATTGCGGCAGTGGTTGGGTTGAAGAATTGTACCACCGGTACGACCATCTGTAGCCCAGCGCATCCGATTTTACTAGAGTCAATTGATTTTCCAGATCCACCGGTATCAATTGCGGTAG
This sequence comes from uncultured Candidatus Saccharibacteria bacterium, assembly GCA_964561295.1. Classification (GTDB taxonomy): domain Bacteria; phylum Patescibacteriota; class Saccharimonadia; order Saccharimonadales; family Saccharimonadaceae; genus Nanosyncoccus. The sequence continues at coordinate 53,330 of CAZLPA010000002.1, forward strand.
AGCCAAAAACCAAAGCTGACCAAGAGAAAATGGGACTTGGGTTATCTAAGTTGGCCGAGGAAGACCCGACTTTCCGTGTCCATACTGATGAAGAGACTGGACAGACTATCATCTCTGGTATGGGTGAACTTCACCTTGAGATTATTATCGACCGCCTGAAGCGTGAGCATGGCGTGGAAGCCAATACTGGCGCGCCACAAGTGGCTTACCGCGAAACTATTCGCAGCACTGCTGAAGCACAAGGTAAGCACATCAAACAATCTGGTGGCCGCGGCCAATATGGTGATGTGTGGGTAAAGTTTGAACCAAACGAGCCAGGTAAGGGCTTTGAGTTTATCGATATGATTAAAGGTGGCGTAGTGCCACAAGAGTACCGCAAGCCAGTACAACAGGGTATCGAGGAGACTTTGAACGGTGGCGTGATTGCCGGTTACCCAGTAGTGGATGTGAAAGCAACGCTTTATGATGGTAGCTACCACGATGTTGACTCATCTGAGCTCGCCTTCAAGCTTGCTGGCTCGCTAGCTACTCGTGAGGGTATCAAGAAGGCTCATCCAGTACTGCTTGAACCGGTAATGAAACTTGAGATTACTACACCCGAAGAGTTTATGGGCGACGTAATTGGCGATATTAATTCGCGCCGTGGCCGCATCGACGAAATGGAAGATTTGAATGGTGGCGCAAAGTTAATTAAGGCATTTTGTCCTTTGGCGAATCTCTTTGGCTATACTGGTGACCTCCGTGGTATGACACAAGGGCGTGCAGCTTCTTCAATGGAGCTATTCGCCTATGAGGAAGTTCCACCAAACGTAGCAGCCGAAGTGATTGAGGCGCGCAATTCGAAATAGGGCTGTCTCGCCAAAATACCTCTTTACATTTTGGCAAAAATAGTCTAAAATATTAAAGTAGAGTTTTGGAGCTGGTTTTTATTAGCGCTCCAGACATAATAACAATTAAAAGGAGAATGAATGGCAAATTTTGACCGTTCCAAGCCGCACATTAACGTCGG
>CAZLPA010000003.1:0-41031 GCA_964561295.1 uncultured Candidatus Saccharibacteria bacterium
TCTCCACACTCCACTAACTAGTCAGTGGAACCCCTGTGAAGCGTACCAGCTTACTATCATAATAAAGCATAAGCTTAGTATTGTCAAGCCTAATTTTACCAATCTTCTACCAGAGTAAATTCTTTATCAGCAATCGAAATAATTGAATCTGGCTCTGCCCCCATAGATGTTAGCTCTGCCCGAATCCCCATTTTCTTCATAATATCACGCAAACGGTTCACACTTGCGTAATTTCCCATATCAGTACGTCGTGCAAATTTCTCAATTTTCTCCCCAGTTACCACAAACTTGTCATCAACTTTTTCAACTTTCCAAGTTGTTTTTATGTCCTTAGGACTTAATGAGATCGTGGGAAGTGTAGTATCCAGGCTAGAAGCGGAGGACGCAGAATCCGCCAAGCCCCGAGCTGTGTCGCTCGCTCCCGTTGTTACGGTGTTCGCGTGCTCGACCTCGCTTTGCCAAGCTCCGGATTTTTTCAATTTAACAAACTCCAATACTGCTCGGAGTAGTTCATCGAGTCCCGTATGTGCACTCGAAGAAATTGCGTACACTTGTGCACTAGGGTTCACTGCCAAAATAGATGCCGTCTGCATTTCAATAATATCTTTATCTACCCCTTCACATTTTGTCAACGCTACTACTTCTGGCCGGTTTTTTAGGTCTGAATATTTTTCTAGCTCTTTTCTAATTATGCGGTAGGCTTCACCCGCATCATCATTGTATACGTCGACTAAGTGTAAAAGCACAGCAGTGCGGTCTACATGGCGCAGAAAGTCATGCCCTAAACCCTTTCCTTCTGAAGCACCTTCAATTAAACCTGGTATATCGGCAATCAACAAGTCATACCCATCGATAGTAGCTACGCCAAGTTGTGGCGTTAGAGTAGTGAACGGATAATCAGCAATCTCTGGTCGCGCATTTGACACCACCGAGAGAAAAGTCGACTTCCCAGCGTTTGGCAAACCCACTAAACCCACATCGGCTAATAATTTTAATTCCAGTTCGGCTTCAAATTCTTCACCTGGCTCACCCACTTCGGCTATAATTGGCGCCTGTCTGGTCGAGCTCTTAAAATGCGCATTACCAAACCCCCCATCGCCACCTTTCGCAATTATTGCTTCTTGCCCATCACGGACCAAATCAGCCAATAACACGCCGTCACGTTTCACTATAGTTCCAATCGGCACTTCCACAATCAGGTTCTTGCCAGAACGTCCAGCCGAACGCATGCCAGAGCCATTCTTTCCATCTTCTGCCGTCAGAATCGGCGTAAACCGAAAGTCTATCAGGGTATTAGTATCCTTATCGGCTTTAAATATAATATCGCCACCCTTACCACCATCTCCACCATCCGGTCCACCCTTTGGAATATAGATTTCGCGCCGAAAAGAGACGGCCCCATCTCCGCCTTTACCCGCTTTTAGACTCACTTTTGCTGTATCTGTAAACATCCTATCTCCTAATTATATCATACTTTAGCTAAAAAGTCAAAATACTAGTGGATATACCACAAACTTGCTGCCGAGCTGGCTGAGATGGTTGAACGGATTGCTCGCCCTGGGACATAACTGTAATTCATCTCAGTTGCCACAATTGAGCCGTCTGGATTTACTGCTTCAACATACCCAACGTGCCCATACCAACCAGAGCTACTTTGAAAAATAGCTCCCGGAGCTGGATTATGGTCCACGGTGTATCCATCATTGGCCGCTCGCGCTCCCCATGTGTTGGCATTTCCCCAGGTAGATGGTATTGGTGCGCCATTAACCTCTCGCATATACCAAGCCCATTGCGTACACTGGCCGCAAACATAAGGTCCGCCCAATTCATTCGGCCAACAGCTAAAGTACCTAATTACCTCTATATTCTGCCGCATTGAAGTACCGCCAAGGTAGGTATAGTAATAATTTGTCTGCACTGGTGCCACATACTCTGGTCGCTCAGTTTCTGGCAACTCCCCGCCCTTAATCAAAATTCGCATCCCCTCTGAAATTCCAGATAGCTCGAGATCATTTAAGGCAATAATCTCGGCTACCGAGGAACCGTACTTTGAAGCAATGCCCTCAATAGTGTCGCCAGACTTTACCGTGTACACAATGCCTCTGGTGCTCGGTATATACAATATATCACCTGCATTTAAATCGGTAGTCTTTTTATTGTTAGACCAACGAATTTGATCTGTCGTGATACCGTATTTAGCTGCGATGCTTTCCATTGTGTCGCCTGCGGCTACAGTATGCCTAATTACACCACGCGAAACCGCCACATTGGTAATGCTGGGTTTTTCTAGCTTGCCGAGAGAAGTTTGCCCAGCATCGCGCATAGATGTCACGAGTACATAGTTAGACGCCACATCAGAGGCACTCGCTAATCCCAAAGCATCGGAAATGTCTGCTACTACATACATTGCCGACAGCTGGTCTACTGAGACTTTGTACCCACTTTCAGCAAAAGTGTTCAAACTTAAGTTAGTGCTGGAGTTCTGTTTATCAAGTGAGCCAACAAAAACCAACAATAAAGTTGCTATACCTGTTGCAAAATACGGCAAAATCGCCTTTAAGCGTCCAATGTCAACTTTATGTTTCTTCTTCATCATAACGAAACGTTACAGAGAGCCTGGCAATGAAGGTAAATATTCTGGTTATGCTCGGTCTCTGTATAACTATAATACATCACGCCGTCGTCTCCTGTCAAGAAATAGAAATAAGAAGTATCGGTAGGGTTAGCCACAGCTAAAAGAGCATTTAGCCCAGGGTTCGAAATAGGTCCACAAGGCAGCCCAGCGTACAATCGGGTATTATAGCAGGAATCTACTCTTAAAGCAGATTGATTATCCATATATATTTCTCTGCTAGGGTCTACTACATCTAAAGCGTAGGATACTGTAACATCGCTCCCTAGTGGTATCCCATACGATAGTCGTGTCAAGAACACTTGTGCTACTGTAGGCTGTTCTGGCGACGGAGCTTCTTTTTGTACTATGGAGGCCAGTGTAATCCCTTCATATAATGTTAGGCCTTGTGTCAAATATCGGTTAGCCAAATTATTCTCATTAATCACAGCTTGCATACCAGCCAAAAATTTCTTCAAAATGTCTTCAACCGACGCGTCACTATAAAAATTATGTGTTTCTGGGTACAAATAACCCTCTAGACTAGCCCCAGCTGGCCGTGACTCCAGAAAATCAAAATCATAATCTGCTGCTAAAGCCGCTTCAATCTCTGCTAGTGTATAATTAGCAACATTATTTTCACCATAGTCCCTGCCACCGTTTCGGTCTACCGACAAAAGGTTTTTCTTGATATCAAAAATTGTCTCACCTGGCCTGATAGTAAAGTTAAAAGTATTCGCTTCCATCTCGGCTTCTTGTTTTGCGTATTCTTCTTCACGCTGCCAACGCACATAGTCACGGTATTTTAGAACCGCCGTAATTCCAAGCAATATCACCGCCAACAGAATTGGTGGGATTACCAAAAATCTCGTTAACTTCTTAGTCTCATTCTGTACTTTTTTGGCATTTAACATTACTTTGTTGGCTTCTTTTTGGACAGACTGTGCAGAATCTATCTTGAAGTTTTCAATAAAATCTTGCAAAATGATTGCTGCTGCTTCAGCATCAATATCGCCTTTCTCATACTTTTTTTTGCGTTGTTTCAATCTAGCTTCTGCTTCTACTGACGTCAGAGATTCATCTTGGAATCGAATCTTAGCATCTGGCATTTTCTCAACAAAATCTTTAGCAAATTGTCGGACGTAGAGTGTCTGCTTGGTTTCGTTGCCCTCATTGCTCCGGGGTAGCCCCAGTACAAAGAGGCTAACATTATTGAGTCTAGCGAGTCGGCTGAGCTCTTGCCATTCTGTGCCGTCAACCACTATATAGCCAACCGGTACGGCAATTTTTGTCTCAGAATCAACTTTGGCTACGCCAATACGCTTTTCGCCAACATCTAACCCTAGAATTCGCATCCTAGTCCTCAACGTTTATTACAACGGTAATTTTGTTAGCGTCATTGGGTATCGATGAAACCCATGGGAACGAAGTATCTATCGTAATAGTACTGATTCCTTCAAAAGCATCTTTCAAATCATGCTGAGCAGTGCCAACGCCTTTACCGCGCACAATTTCCACTACATCATTTTCGGTCACTTTCGGCCCGGAGACATAAGATGTTTTTAGCTTGCCGATATAGCCCGCCTCGGTTTTAGCAAAATTCTCAATAAATGGATCATTCATGGAATAAATCTTATAATTATCCGCTAGCTTGGCTTTCTCAGCGATAAATTCTTCTACCTTTGTTTTGTCAATTACATATACGGAATCCGTTGTCACCACTGAAAGCTTAGCCTTCTCGCCGTCTTTGACTACTTCACCAACTGCTGGCGTCGAAACGGCATCCCCGGTAGTTTGTTTAAAGCTCGCCTCAATGATAAAAGCACCTTCATCAATAGTGTCAAAAAGTTTAGCCTTGTTGGTAGATTCATTTTCGGTTTCAATTTTAGCCAAAGCGGCGTCAATATCAGACTGCTGAACAATAGTTACCATATCATCAGTGCCACCACTCATGGCTGAGTCAGAGTAGACGCCATTCACGCTGCCATTGGTATTCCAGCCGGTGCTAGATGCAGCAATATTATATTTGGTGCCAGGCTCTTTGGCTGTCACCGGTACTTTACCGTAAATTAAACAGCCATTTCTTAAACTTTCGTTATTATTACCATTTGCGCAAGTTTCACCTAATTTTGTAATATCACCACCCCAAGAAAGAAAGACTTCTTCGTCAGCAGTGTAGGTTAAACCACTAATCGTAAAAGTTGTTCCTGCCGATGTTGTTCCGCCACCGCCAGTAATTGGGAAATAGGTATAGACCGTTAATTCACCCGTAGCCTTTTCGCCTACATTCTTGGAGCCAGTTGCTTCAAATTCTATTTCCGCTTTGGACTCTATTTTCTTCTCTTCAAGATAGAACTTGCCATCAGTCACGTTTTCATCACTTAATTTGTCAGTGAAAGTCACATTCTCAGAAAAATTACTTGTCGTAGTGCGAATACCCAATGTAACCGTTGCCGCCGGTGCAACTGCAAAAGCCCAAACCAAAACCAGAATTAGAACCAATGCTCCGATCCCGCAGCCTATAGTAATTTTCTTATGTTCTCTAACCCAGTTAAATACTGGATTGTCTAACTTCTTGCCAATATTTGCGCGTTTCGCCGGTTTGGCATCACCCTTCTCAGCGGGTTTTTCTGTCTTTTTTGTCTTTACATCATCTTTATTAACTTCTTCTTCCGTTATATCCTCGGTTGTGACTTCCTCTTCGCCGTTCTCGTCGGTAGTCTCAATCACTTCTTCAGTTGAAACGATTTCTTCTGCTTCATTTTCAGTAGCCTCGGGCACGATAGGTGCAGATTGAAGATTTTTTGTCACCGGCAAGCGTGTCGCAGCAGCTAATTTTATAATCGAGGGATCGGTAGTTACTAGCACCACAGTTTTTTCGGCGTTAGTTGCAGTCTTTGCGATAAGCTTAATATTTACAATACTGCGAAACACGCCGGCTTTTTTAGGTGGCACCAACGCTACAATTTTTTCTTTAGAATTCTCAAGCTTAGTGATAATATCAGTGATATCATCTTCCGGCTCAATATAGATGACGTCCTTATTCATAACTTCAATTTTAGCACATTTTATTTAGCTTGTGTTAAAATAAACATAAGATGAGTCTTTTTAATCGCAAGAATCAGAATAAGTCAGTTGCTAGTAATGGCAACCTCCTTGCAGAATTAGCACTGGCTACTATCCATGACGGAGTTATCATTACTAATCGTGCCGGCATTGTACAATTCATTAATCCCGCTGCAGTTACCATGTTGGATTGTGGTAATGCTGAAAATGCCATTGGTTTAGATTATGGTCTTTTGCTCAAATTAGAAAGTAAAGAAGGCCGCGAACTTTCAGCGAACGAAAATCCTTTAATCCAAGCTATGAACACAGGGCAGTCACTTGAAGGCTATGAAGCGTGTCTTGTAGCCGGCCCTTCCGCTAAACGCGTTCCAATTGCAGTATCAGTTATCGTTGCAAACGGCGGTGATTCTAATCGAATCATTACCTTTCGCAATATTACCAAAGAGCTCGCTGAAGAAGGCGAACAAACCGAATTTATCTCTACTGCCTCACATGAAATGCGTACCCCTGTTGCATCTATTGAGGGCTATCTTTCACTTGCGCTTAATCCTCAAACTGCCACTATTGATGAACGTGCGCGCAGTTATTTAATGGCTGCCCACACTGCTTCGCAACATTTAGGGCGACTCTTTCGGGATTTATTGGATGTTACTAAGTTAGATGATGGTCGTGTGCGCCCCCATTTTGAACCCGTTGAAATGGTTGGTACCGTCAAGCGCATTGCCGACAACTATATCATGGCTATCAAAAACGCCAAGTTGAACTATCAATTTGGTTCTATTAATACAACCGTCATCGGCGACACTCGTCGCTTAGATCAAGTAGTATATGGCTACGTTGACGTCAGTTTTTTGCAAGAAATCATGGGTAATTTAATTGAAAACGCCATTAAATATACACCAGCTGGCGGCTCAGTTTACGTCAATGTACTTGGTGATGGCGATCGCGTGCTAATTAATGTAACCGACACCGGTATTGGCATCTCTTCGGAGGACATCCAGCACATTTTCCAAAAGTTTTATCGTGCCGACAATTCCGAAACTCGCACTATCGGTGGCACTGGCCTTGGCCTTTATCTCGTTAAGCAAAGAGTAGAGGCAATGGGCGGTCGCGTTTGGGCTGAGTCAGCTTTCGGCGAAGGCTCAACTTTTTATGTGTCGTTACCTCGCATCACTGGCGAAGAATACGAAAAGCGCATGATAGCAATTAATAACAACATATCACAAGGAGGAAAACAATGACTAAAGTAATGGTGGTGGAAGACGATGCCGCGCTCCGCGAGATCTATAGCATCCGCATTACGGCTGAGGGCTATGATGTAGTATCGGCTGGCGATGGCGAAGAAGCTTTGGCGGTAGCTGTGCGTGAGAAACCAAATCTGATTTTGTCTGACGTCATGATGCCAAAAATCTCTGGTTTTGATATGCTAGACATTTTGCGCGCTACTCCCGAAACGGCAGGCATTAAAGTTATCATGATGACCGCTCTATCCTCCGATGATCAGCGTCAACGTGGCGAACGTCTTGGTGCCGACCGTTACTTAGTTAAATCCCAAGTTGGAATTGAGGATGTCGTTAACGCTATCCATGAGGTTTTGGGCGATCGCCCTGTGGCGCCACAGCCAGCTCCGGCCGTTCCGGTTGATGCCCCCGCTCCCGCCCCGAGCTCAGTCCCGGGCCCAGCTCCAGTCCAGCAGTCTCAACAGCCTCAACCAACTCCAACACCGCAGGCCTATTATGGACCAAATCCGGCTCAATAAGTTTCTTGCTGAGCGTTTAGGTGTTTCTCGTCGTGAGGCCGATGATTTGATTGCCGCTGGAAAAGTTTTAGTGAACAAGGAGCCAGCTACGCTAGGTGCCCGTATTGACAAAAATGATGAAGTATGCTATAATAAAAAGATAGTGCCGTTTTCGACGGATTTCCTTTATCTTGCCATGAACAAGCCAGTTGGCTACGTCTGTTCACGTCGTGCCCAGGGCGAAGCCCATACGCTATATGAACTTTTACCAGAGAAATATAGTAAGCTTAAAACAGTTGGCCGTCTCGATAAGGATTCTTCAGGCTTGATTTTACTCACCAATGATGGTGATTTCACTTATCAAATGACCCACCCCAAGTTTCACAAGGAAAAGGTTTATGAAATTGAACTCGACCGTCCGCTAGAGCCTCTTCATCAGCAAATGATTTCCGACTATGGCGTCATGCTTGATGATGGCCCAAGCAAGTTCGCTGTAATCTCGTCGACGGGTGGCGAACGAACGCAGTTTACAGTAATTCTTTCCGAAGGCCGCAATCGCCAAATCCGCCGCACTTTCGCTGCGCTTGGTTACCGTGTTATTTCTCTCCACCGCACCCAGTTTGGTAAATATCAACTCAGTGGTCTTGAGCCAGGAAAATATGTTATAATTAAGCCATGAGCACAATTCTTGGTCTCGACATTGGTACTGAATTTGTCAAAGCTATCCTTGCGCGCCCTACTAAAAAAGGTGATCTTGAAATTTTGGGCGTTGGTAAAGCTAAGCAGGCTGAAGGTAGCATGCACGCTGGCGCCGTTGCGGACATTCCGGCTGTAGTCGCCACCTGTGAGGAAGCACTTTATAGCGTAGAACAACAAGCCAATGAACGTGCCGACCTCACGGTCGTCGGTATCGCCGGTGAGCTGATTAAAGGCAACACTACTACCGTCAATTATAGCCGCAAGAATCCCAATAAACCAATTTCTGAAGCCGAAATGAACGAAATTATCAAAAAGGTTCAACAAAAATCTGGCGAAGTAGCCCGAAAAACCGTCGCGATTGAAACTGGCAACGATAATGTAGAGGTCAGGTTAATTAATTCTGCCATTGTTTCTCTTGCCATTGACGGCTACAAAATTATGAACCCAATTGGTTTTAAGGGTTCAGAAGTTGCCATCCAATTTTATACTGCCTTTGCGCCTCTTATTCATGTGGCCGCCATCGAAAAAGTTTGTGCCGAACTTAATCTTGACCTCCTAACTGTGGCAGTAGAGCCTTTTGCGGTCTGCCGTGCTTGTCTTGGCGATAATTTAGATTCTAATTTCTCTAGTGTCGTGATGGATATCGGCGGCGGCACTACTGACATCGCTGTCGTAGATGATGGTGGCGTTGAGGGCACTAAAATGTTTAGCATTGGTGGCCGTAGTTTTACACACCAAATTGCCGAGAGCCTCGGCGTAGATTTCGAAACTGCCGAAGAGTATAAACTCGACTTCGATTCTGGTAATTTAGATGATCGCATTAAAGCCAAAGTTGAGGCCGCCATTTCACGTAACCTTAGCGTTTGGCTAACTGGTGTTGAGGTTGCACTTGAAGAATTCGAATCTGTCGGTAGCTTGCCCCGTAACATTTTGCTTTGCGGTGGTGGTGCCAGCCTTTCCCCGCTTCAAGAAGCGCTTGCCCTCACAGATTGGTACGAAAATCTACCATTTTCTCGTCGTCCAGTTATTCATCTTATCGACGTAGCAGAACTACCCAACTTGATTCTTAGAGATGATATTGAACTCGACCATTCTTTTGCTACTGCACTTGGGCTACTTAGAGTTGGCGTCGACACTATCGCCGGTGCTCCAGAAGAAAACAAGCTAAAAGCCAAAATCGCCAAAATTTTGCAGAATTAATTTTCTAGAATTGCTTTAATTCGCCGAATCCCTGCCGCAGAGGATTCCTCTTTCATAATCTTAAATCTGCCCAGTACGCCAGTATGCTTTACGTGTGGGCCACCACATACTTCACGCGAAATTGGCGCATCAAAGTCACCAATAGTATAAACTTTCAAAATTTCCGGGTATTTATCCCAAAACTGGCCGTGCGCTTTTAGTGTGTCTTTTGCATAAGACTTTTCATATTCATCAAACACAACTGGCAGATCCGCATCAATCCAATCATTTACCTGCTTTTCTACCGCGGTAATTTCTTCTGGCGTCATTTTGTGGTCCAAGTTAAAATCAAAACGCACTCGCTCAGCCGTGATGTTTGAACCTTTTTGACAAATATTCGCATCTACTAATTTTTGCAAGGCCGCCAAAAGTAAATGGCAGGCCGTATGATATTTTACAGTTTGTTCGCCATGATCTTCAAGCCCACCTTTAAACATTCCCTTTGAAGCAGCCTGGCTTCGTTCGCGTTGTTCGCGTAAAGCTTCGTCAAACTCTTTCCGGTAGTCAGAAATGAGTTCAATATGCTCACGATAACATTCCTCTACCGAAAGTTCTAGTGGAAATCCGTAAGTATCTTGCAGTTTAAATAAATCTCGCCCAGACAGTGCATTTTGATCCTTTGCCATCTTTTTTAATTCGCGAAGCCCTTTATTCAAGGTTTGGCGGAAGGCCTTTTCCTCTTTCAATAATACGTCTAGTGCTACTTCTCGATGGGTTAGGATTGAATCCGGTAAATCGCGATAGTTTTCTGCCACAATAGGTACAATTTCAGACAAGAAGTTCGTCGATATCCCAAGATCTAAAGCCCTTAGAATTGCTCGCCTTACCAAACGTCGCATGGCATAGCCTTGCGTCTTGTTAGATGGCACTAAACCTTGTGCCACCAATAGGTACGCTCCACGGATATGATCAGCAATCACGCGCATTTCATCGGTATTATTGTCATAACTCTTGCCAGAAATTTCTTCTAGTTTTTCAACGATTGGTCGCATCAAAGAAATCTTAAACACATCAAAACTACCAATCGCAGCTGCCGAAATTCGCTCCAGGCCGCCGCCGAAGTCCACATTCTTCTTTTCAAGCTCTGAAAAGCTCCCATCTTCGTTGCGACGATATTGCATAAATACTTGGTTGCCAATCTCCATAAATCTCGCCCCATCCGATGCTGGATGCGCCAAACCATATCTCTCAATGTCTTGCTTATCTTCGCCAAAATCATAAAACACTTCCGAATCTGGCCCACAAGGATCGCCAATCGGCGTGGTCTCACAGCCACCACCACGACTCCACCAGTTCTCGCGATCATCATAAAAGAAAATTCTCTCGCCGGGCTTAATTCCGCGTTTGTCACCATTTTCTGCTGAGCCAATCTCGGCAATTTTAGCTTCAATCCCAGCCTCTTTAAAAACTTTTTGCCAAATTTCCGCCGCCTCAATATCTTTTGGGATACCGTATTTTTCATTGCCAATAAAACAGGTAACATAAATTTTTGTCGGATCCAAACCCACTTCTTTTGTCAAGAATTCAAAAAAGTTGCGAATCTGTTCTTCTTTAAAGTAATCTCCTAACGACCAGTTACCAAGCATTTCAAATACAGTAGTATGTCGCGGATCTCCTACATCCTCAATGTCCTGTAATCTCATCGAAGGTTGCGAATCTGTCAGTCTGGTGCCATCTGGGTGCACTTTGCCAAGTAGATATGGCAAAAGGGGTTGCATGCCAGACCCCGTAAAAAGCGTAGTCGGGTCATTTTCCAGCACCAAAGGGGCTGGCTGAATTATTTTATGACCTTTTCTGACTTGAAAATCCAAAAATCTTTGTCTGATTTCATTTGCATCCATGTTTCTAATTATACCACAGTTTTTAGTATTGCTTTTTTAAGAAACTGTGATAAAATAAACACAAGAACTATTATAAATAAAAAGGAATTAAAATGGCTCAAGCAAAAAGGAAAACTGCAACTAAGACCGCTAAAAAATGCCAAGCGAGTCGTAAAGCCTGTGGCAAGAAATATCTTCGCTATGAGAAATATAATCGAAATCAAAAATCCAATATGATTTTTGTAGTTTCAATGAGCTTTCTCGCAGCGACTTTACTCTTTGCCAATCTACTTTTGATGTCGGCTTAGTTGCTCAGCTAAAATGCTCCGTTCTCGGGGCATTTTTGTGCTATCATATTTTTATGAGCACCGAGAATGAAAAAACTCTTGAAGTTTATGACAAATTAGCTAGTGTCTATCTAGAAAACACGATTAAGCACGACGCAAAAGATCCAAATAGAGCCAAAGAAAAACAAACTAAAATTAAAAATTTTTTCAAAAAAGGTTTTTCCCCGCTCGCCAGCAATGCTAAAATTTTGGAAATTGGTGCCGGCGACGGCTCCTCCTCAGTAATCTTAAAAAAACTGGGGTTCAATCCAGTTCCTACAGACGTGGCAGAAGATTTTCTAAATGCCATAAAACAATCCGGGTTCGCTCCAACCAGACTCAATATCTTAACTGATAATATCACTGGCCGTTATGGAGGAGTTTTGGCATATCGAGTATTTGTCCATTTTACGTCAGAAGATATAAAAATAGCTTTCGGCAAGATTTATGACGCACTTATCCCCGGTGGCAGATTTATTTTTAATGTTGTTAACAAAGATGCTGGCGTACAAGATGGTTGGGTTGATTATCCCGGTGATCATCATATGGGGGCAGAACGTTTTTTCAAACAGTTTAAAGATTCAGAAATTCGTCAAATTACACAATCAGCCGGCTTTAATATCATTGAGTTTTCTACGTTTGGCGGTAAGGAAAATAATAAATGGTTTTTCATAATCGCGGAAAAGCCACTTAATGTTAGGCCGGAGATTTTTGATTATATTGAAACTGAAATTATTCCACGCTACAAAATAGCCGGGCATAGTTATGACCATATTCGCCAGGTCATTTCACGCAGCCTTGATTTTGCAGAACAGATTAATGATGGCAAGATCAGGATTACCGATTTTGCAGGCTGCCCGGGCCACAAAATTAATCAAAATATGTGTTATGTTATTGCGGCGTTTCATGATTTAGGACGTTTAATAGATGATGAAACGCATGAGAAAATTTCTGCAAAAATGTTATTAGATGACCCAGTATTACCACAATTCTTCTCTGGAGAAGAAATTAAAATCATGGCTGAGGCGACAGAAGATCACCGAGCTTCGGCCAAACATGACCCGCGTAGTATTTACGGAAAAATTGTATCTTCTGCCGACCGAAATACCAACGTTGATGTGATGCTAAAGCGTTGTTATGAGAAAATTCGTGAAGACTATCCAGAAGAAACCAAAGATGAAATTATAGAACGTACCCGTAAAATTCTTCGTCAAAAATACGGCGGCAAGTCTGGCTATGCCGCCAAAAAAATGTATTTCAAGGATCCTGATTTCGAAGCTGGGCTAGAGAAAATTGAGGAAATTACTCGCGATAAAATAAAATTTCGTAAATTATACGATAATACCGCCACCTAGGCAGATTTCGCTATTATACAATACAGCTGACTGCCCACTTGCCGGACGTTTGATTTCTGACTCAAACATTAGTTTCTTGCCATCAAAGTTTGCTGGGATTAATGGCGCTCGGTGCCTCAAGCGAACTAGCAGGCGCATTTTACTTGTTTCCTTACCCGTGCCAGTCATTACGAGGCTCGTCTCATTGTTTATCTCAGTTGCTCCCAACGCTTGTAAATCAAACTTATCACCACGCATTATTACTTCATTCAATTCTAATTCTTTCGTCCAAATTGCTTCATGGTTAAGATTTTTAGAAACATATATAATGTTATCTTCCAGATTTTTCTTTACTACATAATACGGCATCCCATCATTGACTTCTCCGGCCACTCCCGAAAGATAAAGCCCGTGCCGTTGGCCAATCGTATAAAACACCGCACCTTCATGGTAGCCTAGTATTTTATTTGTTTCAATTTCACGAATCTCACCCGGTTTCACATCAATATACTCTTTCAAAAAATCTTTCATTCCTACTTCTCCCACAAAACATACCCCCATGGACTCTTTTTTGTAGGCATTATGAAGGCCCTTTTCTTCTGCTAGCTTTTTGACCTCTGGCTTTAACATACCGCCAACCGGAAAAATTGTATGGGCGAGTGCCTCATCGCTAATGCGATACAAGAAATAAGTCTGGTCTTTATTTTCGTCTATAGCGCGTAATAGTTCCGAAGAGCACTTTGTGTCAGACTTTTTGCTTAGAACTCTTGCATAGTGCCCAGTGGCAATAAAATCCGCTCCCCGCTCCATGGCTTTTTCGTAAAATAATTTAAACTTAATTTCTTGGTTGCACATAACATCTGGGTTTGGCGTATTGCCTTTTTTGAACTCTTCTAGCATGTACTCTACCACTTTTTCATGATAAGCTTTCTCAAAATCCCATACTTCAAATGGAATCCCTAGTTTCACTGCTACGCGTTTGGCATCCGCCAGGTCTTCTGCCCATGGACATTTCATCCCAGGCAAGTCTTTTGACCAGTTCTTCATATAGACGCCAATTACGTTGTAGCCTTGTTCTTTCAAAAGCAAAGCCGATACGCTTGAATCTACTCCACCGCTCATCCCAACAAAAACAGTAGGCTGGCTCATGACTTTATCCTTTTACGCTCTCGCTCTATCGCGTCGTTGATAATTTGTGCCACTTCATGTATTTGTTCTTCGGTGTTTGTTTCGCCAAAAGTAATTCTAAGCGAGCCATTAATCTCGGAATCAGATAGCCCAATTGCCTTTAGTACGTGAGATTTTTCTCCCTTAGAAGCCGCACAAGCTGCTCCAGTTGAGACATAAACATCTTTATCTTCAAGAAGGAACACCAAACGTTCCGCATCTATACCATTATAGCACAAAACTACAAAATTGTCAAGAGTATGCTTTTTGTTGATTAATTCATAGCCTTTCAATTCTCTCAATAAGATTTTTTTAAAATTAGCATACTTTTTACGGTTCCCGCCAAGATGTTCCTTTGCTAGCAACAACGCCTTTGCAAAGCCAATTACGCCAGGCACATTTTCAGTGCCAGAACGCAACCCATTTTCTTGTCCACCACCCAGTGTCAGCGGTTGCAAGTGCGCATCGTGTGAAACATATAAAGCTCCCACGCCTTTTGGACCATAAACTTTGGCGGAGTTTATAGTTAATAAATCTATACCTAGTCGCGCAACACTAATATCCAACAAATTTATTGCCTGCGAAGCGTCAGAGTGAAGATAAAGCGGAGTTTTTATTCCTCTTTTTAAACGGTCAATTTTCACTTCACGAATAATACTGGCAATTTCTGCCAATGGCTGAATCGTTCCTAATTCATTATTGGCTAAGGCTACCGAAACCAACTGTGTGTTGTCATTAAGCTTTGTTTTAAAATTATCAAGGTCAATTAACCCGTATGAGTTAACGCAAATTTCTTCGCCACCAAGCTTTTTGGCTATTTTTCGTACCGAATCATGTTCGGTTGCAAGGTATAAAACAGATCCATCTTTAGGTTGTTTCAGCGCCGTAAATGCTAAATTATTTGCCTCAGTAGCACCAGCGGTAATAATGATATCATTTCCCTTTGCGCCAATCGCATGCGCTATCTCGGCCTTTGCTGCTTCATATTCTGCCGCTACCTTTTTGGCTGGCAAATATGCCGCCGAAGGATTAAAAAACTCGTCCGTAAAATACGGCGTCATAGCCTGTAAGGCTTTTTTAGCGACTGGCGTTGCCGCCGCGTGGTCGAGGTATATCATATCTTATATTATAACATAATTTTACTATTTTTAATAGTACTTGCGGTCAATTCCAAGAGGCCATATAATATAATAAACTAAGGAGGTTACGGTGAAGAAGTGTTTCGATGCTGATAAGTACTTAAAAATCCAGCAAAAGAAAATTAAACAGCGCATCAAGATGTTTGATAAGCTCTACCTTGAGTTTGGTGGCAAGCTTATCGACGATCAGCACGCCGCTCGCACACTTCCAGGGTTCTTGCCCGATCTTAAAATCCGACTCCTCCAAGAGTTCAAAGACGATGCCGAGGTCATTCTCTGTATTAACGCTAATGCTATCGAAAAATCCAAAATTCGCGCCGATCATATGATTTCGTACGAAACTGAAGTTTTGCGTCTAATCGAGTTTTTGCGTTCAAAAGGTATTTTGGTTAGTTCGGTTGTGATTACCCTTTTCGATGGTCAGAAAAAAGCCAAGGACTTTGCGGAAAGGTTAAAAGATTATAAAGTCAAAGTTTATTTCCATACTTTTACCAAAGGCTATCCTACCGACGTTGACACTATTGTCTCAGACGAGGGTTACGGTGCCAATCCATACGTCGAAACTACACGCCCGCTTGTCGTGGTTTCTGCTCCTGGGCCTTGTTCCGGCAAGCTCGCCACCTCACTCAGCCAACTTTATCACGAGTCTAAACGTGGCATTAATGCTGGCTACGCCAAATTTGAGACTTTCCCTGTTTGGTCATTACCATTAAAGCACCCAGTCAATATCGCTTATGAGGCCGCTACAGCCGATTTAAACGACAAAAACATGATCGATTATTTTCATCTCGAAAAATACGGCACGCCAGCCGTCAATTACAATCGTGATCTTGAGACTTTCCCAGTCCTCAAGGAGATCTTAGCCCGTATTACCGGTAAAGTTATTTATTATTCTCCTACCGATATGGGTGTTAATGTTATCGGCGAGTGCATTACGGATGACAAAGCTGTGCAGAAAGCCGCCAAAGATGAAATCGTGCGACGTTACTATCGCGCGCTCACTGATTTTAAAAAAGGCCTTGTTGCGCCCGATGTTCCGGAGCGCATTAAGCTTCTGATGAACGAGCTAGGTATTTCTGAAAAAGATCGTATCGTAGCCGAAAAAGCTGCCGAAAAGCGCATCAAATCTGGTGGTTTGCCCAGCGCCAGCATTAGTGTTGGCAAAAAGTATATCGTAGGTCGTAAGACTGGCTACCTCTCACCAGTCTCTAGTACTATGCTGAATACTCTTAAAACCCTCAACAAAATACCAGATGAAATTGATTTAATCGCTCCTACGGTGCTTGAACCAATTCTAGAAATCAAGAATAAGACATCTAATTTTAAAGAGAGCTACCTTAAACTTGGCGAGGTATTGATTGCGCTCTCAATTTGCTCTACTACCAACCCACTAGTCAAAAAAGTTTTAGAAAATCTAGACCAGCTACGGGGCGCTCAGTTGCATGCTACTCATATGATTACAGACGACGAGATGGTAATCCTATCCAATCTTGGCATTGATGCTACTTGTGGCACAGAAATCGATATTAATTAGTTTCTTCGTCTGGCAATACTTGCACAGGCACAAAAACCCAAGTTTCGTTACCATTTATCAAGGTTAAAGTATTATTGGACTGGTTAAGCGAGTAAACGTATTCGTCATTTAGCGTATACAACCAGTCAGTCTCAATTTTAAGGTTATCACCGTCAAGCGCCCAAATAAAATCATAGTCATTAATATGAAAATTTGTCGTAAGGGTGCCTTTGCCAACTTCAGTAAATTGCCACACGACAGTTGGCTCATCCTCTCTCTGCCAAGTGCCTACCTGAACTAGATACTCTGCGTCACGAATATCAGGGGCTTTAAACATATTATATAGCAAAAACGCTACTCCACCTACCAAAGCCGCCAACCCAATACAGAAAACAATCACTCCACTTCGTTTTTTCTTGTCAACCGATTTCTTCTGTTTTGGAGTTTTTTCTATTACCTCATTGCGCTCATTATCCATGAGCTTATTCTAACAATAAAGCTTTGTTTTCACAAGTTTAAAGTATGACCTTACAGCGTTGCAGAAATTTTTTAATTCTTCCCCCTCAAGCTTTTGGTATTTTTCGCCAGCAACTTTTTTAAATACACCCTCTGGTCGCACTTCATAACGAATCGTTGTGCCATGACTCACCCCTGCGTCATCCGACCAACTCTCATGCCAAATCCAAATGTTCTTTTTGTGTTCAAAAAATTCTCGTTGGTGCCCCAACGGGATTGGTCCAAAAAGAGTACGCCCGAGTTCGCTCTCAGCATTCACTAAATCGTCATAACTCAATTTATTAGAATAATGAGTTTTAAAAGTTAGCAATTCTTTAAGCGACATGCTTCAATCTCCTCGGCAATCTCATTTAGCTCACGATACAAAGCAAAGCTTTCTGCCGTAGCATCAAAATTATATACTTCACTCTTCGCGAAGGATGGGATCGGAAAAACGGAATAATCGTTCTGCATTATTAGTGGTTTCCTTTTCGACAACCTCAAAACTCACGGCTAATTTTTGACTTAGCCACTCGGCTATGTTGCGAATATAGCCAGGTTCATTAATTATACCACGAAAAGGCTCTGGAGTCAAGAAAGGGGCATCCGTCTCAAGTAAAATTCGCTCAAGTGGCGGCGTTGGCAAAGTTGAATATGTTGCTAAACCATTTACGCCAACATAAAAATCCGTTTCATTTAAAATTCTTTTTAGATTCTTTTTGCTGTCCGAGAAGCTGTGCACCACACCCCGTGCGGTGGGGTGGTTTTTTATAACTGCAAAAAAATCATCGAATGCTTCTCTTACATGAAACGACAATGGCAAATCACTATCGGCTGCGAGCTGCAGCATTTCCTCAAGCAACTTAATTTGTGCCTCACGGTTATATCCGTCATAATGATAGTCTAGTCCCACCTCACCAATTGCAATAGGTTTGATGGAATTAGCCAAAACGTCTCGGGGAAAGTCATATTTTAGTTGCTCGCAATTAGTATTTTCGGGATGGATACCGTATGTCCAATAGATATCTTCATGTGTTTTTGCAAAATCCCTTGCCGCCAATGAATCATTTGCGTCAGTGCCAATGCAAATGATTTTTTTGACTCCCATTTGATGCGCGCGCTTAAGCATTGCTTCTGCCTGTTCTTCGCTGAAGAACTCGCGATCATGTAAATGGCAGTGAGAATCAACTAACACGATTTTCGCGCTTTCTTTTAATTGGATCAAGTTGGCGTTTGCGAAGTCTGAGAGATTTCGGTGTCACTTCCAAGAGCTCATCGTCTAGCAAGAAGTCCAAACACTGTTCAAGCGATAATTGCGTATACGGCGTCAACTGAATTGCTCCATCCGAAGCGTGAGTTCTCATGTTGGTTAGCTGCTTTTCGCGGCAAATATTAATATCAAGATCATCTTTCTTGTTAGAAAGCCCCACGATCATACCTTGATATACCGGTACTTGTGGCGGAATGTATAAAATACCTCGTGCCTGAGCTGCATCTAGTGCATAAGCAGTTGATATGCCATCTTCAAAAGCTACTAAGGCGCCATTTCGCTCTGGGCGGTATTTTTCCTCAACTGGTCGGTAACCGCTCGGAATGCTAGACATAATCACCGTACCCTTAGTTGCTGTCAATAAATTATTGCGAAGCCCAATCAAGGCCGCAGTTGATATTTCATAGACAAATCTAGTAGTCCCAGAGCTTGTCAAATCCTGCGATTTTAGTTCTGCTTTACGAACACCCAATTCCTGCGATATAGCACCCACAAATTCTGGCGCAACTTCAATCGTAAGGCTTTCAATCGGCTCACATTTTTTACCATCAATTTCACGGTAGACTACTTCCGGACGTCCTGCCTCTAACTCATAACCCTCGCGTCGCATAGTCTCAATCAAAACCGAAAGATGCAATTCACCACGACCAGAGACCTTATAGCCCAAACCGTCTGGCTGAATTTTAAGTGCGATATTAGTCTCTAGTTCTTTTTCCAGCCTTTCTGCAATTTGCCGAGAAGTAGTAAATTCCCCCTCGCGTCCTTTTAGCGGTGAGGTGTTAGGGCCAATGTAAATTGAAAGTGTCGGCGCTTCTAATTCAATTGTTGGCAGTGCCTCAGGATTATCTCCCGTTGCAATCGTATCGCCGATATTAGCTTCGGTTGCACCAGTAATTGCTACAATGTCTCCAGCTATCGCTTCCTGCACTTCCTCTTTCCCTAGCCCTTTATAGGTGAATAAATTGTCTATTTTAGCCGAGATAATTTTCGATGGATTCGTACGTAGTATTTTAACGCTTTGCCCTTTTTTCAACTTTCCACGAAAAATTTTACCAATACAATATTTCCCAAGATAGTTATCGGCTGCAAGTGCTGCAACTAGTAGTTGTGCAGAAGCGTTATCAGCATCCACGCTCGGTGCCGGTATATCATTAATAATTGACTCAAAAATTACGTGTAAATCATTATCAAGTTCCGTAGTCTTACCAGCACGCCCTTCACGTGCAATAGCATAATAAATCGGATAGTTTAGTTGCGATTCATCCGTTGCTAATTCCAAAAATAAACTCTCAATTTCGTCTTTTACTTCTTCAATACGTGCTGCCGGCTTATCAATCTTATTAATGATTACCACTGGACGTAGTTTTAACGCCAAGGCTTTTTGCAATACGAATTTCGTCTGTGGCATCGGCCCTTCTTGTGCATCAACAATTAAGAGCACTCCATCTGCCATGTTAAGTGTACGCTCTACTTCGCCAGAGAAGTCTGCGTGCCCTGGCGTATCAATAATATTTATTTTGTAACCATCATAATAAACGCAAGTTTGTTTAGCGGTAATTGTAATGCCACGCTCATGCTCTTGGTCCATCGAATCCATAATTAATGTCTGTTGCATCTCCGCTTGGTTATCGCGAAAAGTATGTGATTGCTTCAAAAGACCGTCCACAAGCGTAGTTTTGCCGTGGTCAACGTGTGCAATAATTGCGACATTCCGAATTAAATCTTTATTTAGAGTCATCTACAAATTATAGCACAATTTAGCGTTTTTGCCAATCAGCGATGCCAGTATTTGGAGCTTTTGGCACACTTATTACATCATTTATTGTTGCGCTACCGCGTCCATCAACTTCTTCAATTGCTATATTCATTGCCATTCCACGACGTCGCTCAGAAAACGGTACCAAAGTTACAATACCCATTGAATTATTGTTTAACTCGCCTATCACAAAACTCTCCCCTTCCACTAACCCAATAATTGCGTCATTTAATATCACTAAAGTTCTCGTGCCAGTAGTTTCAAAATTAATTTCTATTTCTGCGTCAGATAATATTTGTAAATCTTTTATTTTTAATGTTGGCAACGTGTCTGCAATATTTTCCTCTACTTTTGGTAGGCTGTCATATCTTTCCATAATATAGTCGGTTAGTTCATCAAGTTTTGCAAAATTAGTTACCACTTTGCCGCCGGTTGCTGCCGCCATACTTAAATACGGCGTTGCATAGCCTGGCTGTGTAATTACATAGACATTCACCGGATCTATAGCTTGACTTAATGTCACAACCTCATCTATTGTAGTTCCGTCCCGGTCCGGCGAAATAAAATCTGCTTCCGTCAACACTACCAAAGATTTTGTCGCTCCAGCTTGCCAATTCAAGTTTAACATTGCATATTTTGCCGCCGAAAGCATCGATTCCGGGATATCTCCACCACCATCGGTTTCAATTGCAGCTAATTCTGCTTGGAACTTTTCTAAAGTGCAGTTTTCAAAATCACAATGCTTTACGGGTTCATAAGGGTCTGCGAGATCGCGATAATCAAACAACGCTATTCTTCCACCAGATGCCAATGTTTCGGTTGCTAGTCGCAAAGCCTCGCTTTTATATGCATCAATCATACTTTCCATTGATTCAGTCGAGTCCAATAAAAACACAGTATCATGTGGCGACAGAACTTTATTCTCTAAACCAAAATGTTTTATTATTTTATCAAAAATCACTCTCGATGCATCTTCGTATAGGCCATCTGATACATATGATACATG
The DNA here is from genome assembly GCA_964561295.1 of uncultured Candidatus Saccharibacteria bacterium. Classification (GTDB taxonomy): domain Bacteria; phylum Patescibacteriota; class Saccharimonadia; order Saccharimonadales; family Saccharimonadaceae; genus Nanosyncoccus. The sequence continues at coordinate 21,180 of CAZLPA010000003.1, forward strand.
ATCGTCAATATTTAAATACGAGCTGCAGAAGATATCTTCTTTATTGCACCAAGTTCCTACTTTGCCTGAGAACGTCTCCGGCTCGTAGGGCGTGTAAGCACCAAGCAAGCCTTTATACGCTTGGCAATCTGGTACGTAAGCTCTATAGTCGGATAAGTTCTCACCACGACACGCTGCCGGATTGATCCCTTCACCTTCTGGCAGATAAATTTTTGGGTCGCCAAAAGTTGCAACATAGATAATTTTATCTGCGTCTAAATTCCTTAAAGCCTTTGATACTACCATTGCGCCTTGCGAATACCCACCGATTATGTACTTAGTATTTTGGCAAAACGCATCAGCAGTGGCTCTTAATAAGTTGCGCACTCCCGTGTCAACGCTTTCACCAAATTCATAAGAGTCCCCAGCCCCTAAGTAAGCCCGCACTGTTACCACTAAGTTATCAATGCCAATCCCAATTGCTGGATAATCTAAATCTTCAAAATCATATTTCAAACCAGTTGTCATTAATTTTGGCAAGAGTCTACTTTTAAATTCTAAATAATTTTTGTCATTATCTTTTTCCGCTCCCGAACCTCGCGCAAAAATAATTTTTAAATCCAGGCATTCGTCTGCCTGCGCCTCTACTGGTACTATCAAATTGTTTCCGCTAAGAACTATAACTAAAACCATGAATCCAGCCCTAATTTTCTCTCGCAATTTTTTAGACATATTTTCTCCCATTTTAATTTTGGAAGATTATAGGCATAGGTCACTTTAAAATACAACCCCTCACCTAGTTCCGTGCTATAATAAAGTAAATTGGAGGAGACATGGATAAGAAACAACGCGGGTGGGATGAGTATTTTATGAAAATTGCCGAAACGGTTGCGATTAAATCTAAAGATCCGTCATCCAAAATGGGTTGCGTGATAGTTGATTCTAACAAGCGTGTAGTGTCGCTAGGCTACAACGGCATGTTGCAGGGAGCAGACGAATCCAAAATGACTTTGGAGGAACGTCCCATGAAATATTATTTTGCGATTCATTCCGAAATGAACGCTTTGATTTTCGCGCACCAAGATCTTACTGGTTGCACAGTCTATAATCGTGTTGCCACCTGTGAAAATTGTTTGAAGTATTGTTTACAAGCAGGCATTAAAAGATTCGTCTACAAAGAACTTCGTGTCCATTCTCACGCCACCGATCCACGTCACTCTATGACTAATGTAGAAACCGATGAAGCCATTATCCGTCTGCTTGCCTCTGTGCCAGAAGTGCAAACATTAAATATTTCAAATGGCAAAACTTACATTGAAGATATCCTGGATTCCTATCCGAAAGACTCGGCTGAATATGCCCGCTTAGCCAAATGGGCTTAAAACTTACCATTCAATTGTACCTAAACCATTCTTTATCAGAAATTCATTGGCTTTGCTGAAATGATGGTTACCAAAGAACCCAGCATAAGCTGATAACGGTGAAGGATGGGGCGATTCTAATATAAGGTGTTTAGAAGTGTCAATTAAAACTTTTTTATTGCGTGCGTCTCTGCCCCACAATATAAACACCAGGTGGGGACGTGTATTATTCAAATATTTAATTACCTCTGTCGTAAAAGTCTCCCAACCTTTGCCACGATGCGAACCGGCCTTATGGGCTTCCACCGTTAACACCGTGTTAAGCAGTAGGACCCCCTGTTTTTGCCAATTTCTCAAGCTTCCGGTTTTATTAACATGGTGTCCGATGTCGTCGTCAATTTCTTTATAGATGTTTATTAATGATGGCGGAATTGGCTGCGAGCTTGGCACCGAAAAAGCTAACCCTTCCGCTGCTCCTGGTGTATGATACGGGTCTTGACCTAGTATTACAACTTTAACTTCATTTAAATCAGTTGCAAAGGCCGAAAATACTAAAGATTTCTTTGGATAAATTGTCTTTTTCTCGTACTCTTCATGCAAGAAACTTGCTAGCTCCTTGAAATAAGGTTTATCGAATTCATTTTTTAAAAAAGGTTTCCAACTTTCGTGCATGATATAATTATAGCATGGCGAAGTTATATTTTAGATATGGAGCAATGGGGTGCGGTAAAACTATGCAGCTCTTACAAGTTGCATTTAATTATGAGGAACGTGGGCACAAGGTTTGCGTTATTAAACCTAAGACAGATACCAAAAACGGCACCAAGCTTTTAACTCGCATTGGTCCAGAACGCGAAACTAATTTTTGTTTCGATCGTAAAATGGATTTATTTAAAGAGATTTCCAAGCATTATAGCGACGTTCACTGCGTGTTGGTTGACGAATCTCAGTTCTTAACTAAAGAACAAGTTGATCAGCTAATGTTAGTTACCATTAAACTAGATATACCAGTAATGGCTTACGGTCTAAGATTAAACTTTCGGTGTGAAGACGGTGGTTTTGAGGGCGCTACACGTTTACTGCAAATTGCTCACGATATTGAAGAAATTAAAACCATTTGCGAATGCGGTAAGAAAGCCACTTACAACTCACGTTTCCTAAATGGCAAATTCGTTTGTGACGGCCCCGATGTTTTAATCGATGGTACCACAGAAATTGAATATCGTGCTCTTTGCCCTGCTTGCTATGAGAAATATCTTGAAGGAGTCAAATAATGTATATCGTAATTGAAGGCCAAGATGGTACTGGTAAATCTACCCAAGCTCGTCTGCTCCAAGAATATTTTGAAAAACAAAATAAAGAAGTTGTAGTTATGGACGAGCCAGATGGTGATTTGCCTCAAGCGCATGATCTTCATGACATGATTTTGGCACGCGGGTATGACCTAGAGCCTATTACTAACGTTCTGCTATTTACGGCGGCCCGAGTCGAACTCTGGAAAAAAATCGCCGAACCAGTTTTAAAACGTGGCGGTATTGTCATTTCTGCTCGTAATTATTGGTCAACACTAGCTTATCAAGGTTACGGTGAGGGTGTTTCGCGTAGTAAAATTATCCGTCTCACGAAAGATATCCTACCAGAAAAATATTGCAAACCAGATTTTGGCTTTATCCTCACCGTACCAGATTCAGTTCGTTTGGCGCGTCAAAAAAATCGCGGTAAAGCTACTGAAACTTTCGAAGCTAAGCCAAATGATTTTCAACAAAAAGTTAATGCTGCTTATCCGCACATTGCCAAAGATTTTAACTTGCAAGTTGTCGATGCCTCTGGTACGATAGAAGAGATTTTTGACTTAATTATCAGCAAACTGCGAATTATATAGTTCAGCATAAAATCCGTTGGCCTTCAAAAGCTGCTCATGATTGCCTTGTTCTACAATATTTCCGTCTTTCATCACTAATATTAAATCCGCATTTCTAATCGTCGAAAGTCGGTGCGCAATCACGAAAGATGTTCTACCATGAGTTAGTTTTTCAAATGAATCTTGAATCAGTTGCTCGGTCCGCGTGTCTACATTTGAAGTTGCCTCATCTAGTATCATCATTGGCGGGTTCGCTACCATCGCTCTCGCTATGGTAATTAATTGTTTTTCACCCGCTGAAATATTATCAGAATCTTCTGAAATTTCAGATTTGTATGTTTTTGGCAATGCCTCAATCACATGGTCTACATTGCTAGATTTTGCCGCGGCAATAATATCGTCTAAACTAGCAGCCTGATTGCCATATCGCAAGTTTTCCTCTACTGTGCCAGAAAATAGCCAAGTGTCTTGCAAGACCATTCCAAACAATTTACGCACGTCAGCTCGCTTCATCTCACGCGTCGGTACGCCGTCAATTGTAATATATCCAGAATCAGGCTCATAGAATCGCATTAGCAAATTAATAATTGTAGTTTTTCCTGCGCCAGTTGGTCCCACGATTGCTACGTTCATGCCAGGCTCAACTTTTGCTGAAAAATCTCGAATAACTGGCGTGCCTGGTATATAGCTAAAGTTAACATTGTGAAACTCTACCTCGCCCCTTACTTTGTTAATCGTAAGTGCCGGTTCGGCATCTGGCTCTTCTTCTGCCTCAGCTAGGAACTCAAAAATCCTCTCGCTAGCCGCTAGGAGCGATTGGATTGTTGCTGTGGTTGAAGCGATTTCAGTAATTGGTCGATTAAATCTTGAAACATACTGGATAAAAGCCTGGATATTACCAATATTAACTCGCCCCTCAATTACAAATATGCCACCCATTACGCAAATTGCGATATATCCTAGATTTGTAAAAATGTGCGTCACTGGAAAAGATAAAGATGAAAAAACCTGCGCCAGTGTTGCTGCCCTGGCCAATTTTTGATTAGTCTCATCAAAACTTGCACTAGCCATCTCCTCATAAGAGTTTGACTTGATTATTATTTGCCCAGCATAATCTTCCTCAATTTTGCCGTTTAGTATGCCAAGCGTTGCCTGTTGCTCACGGAAATATTTTTGCGCAAAACTTGCAATCTTCCCTACCACCACAACCGACAGCGGCACTACGATGAATGAAATTAGCGATAGTGGTACACTAATGAGCAACATCATTATCATCACGCCGACCAAAGTAGTAAGACTTAGCGAAATATCGGCAATCTCTTGTGACATCGAAGTTGTCAATACATCCACATCATTGGTCATTCTTGAAAGCGTATCGCCATATTTATGCTTATCAAAATATGAAATTGGCAGTTTACTAATTTTATCAATAATCTTATTGCGCAAGTCCTTAGTATAATTGGCCGAAACTACTGCCAGGATAAAAGCCTGCGCATAATTCAATGCTGCTGAAAGACAAAATAATACAATCACGGCAATAGCCTTACCAGAAATCGTCCCCCAATCTATTTCCGGATAAGTTTCCACTGCTACATTTGTCATATCTCCTAGCAGCTTTGGAATAAATAGTCCCAAAATTGCCGATCCAACCGATAACAAAATCGAAAAGATAATCGAAAACCAATAAGGCTTGATTGAATGCAAAAATTCTTTCGTTGCAAACTTGGAATTCTTCACTTTGCCAGCCGGATTGTTATTTTGCGGTCCCATGCATCTCCTTTTTCCACTCAGCGTCTGAAAGCTGTGACTTTACGATTGCTTGGTAGATTTTGCACTTTTGCAAAAGTTCGGCATGTGTACCACGCCCCACCATTTTCCCTTTATCGAGTACGATAATTTGGTCGGCATCTTTAATCGTGCTTACGCGCTGTGCCACCACCAAAACTACTGCTTCACTCGTGATTGGCTTTAAAGCTGCTCGTAATTTGGCATCAGTCTTCATATCGAGCGCACTAAAAGCATCGTCAAAAATAAAAATGTCAGGGTTTTTGCATACTGCTCTAGCGATTGATAACCTTTGTTTCTGCCCACCAGACACATTCGCCCCCCCCTGTGCAATATGCGCGTTGTATCCACCAGACATTTTTTCGATGAATCTTGCCGCTTGCGCAATTTCGGCTGCCGCTTTAACCTGCTCTTCAGTGGCATTTGGTGCACCAAACTTAATATTCGATGCCACTGTACCGGCAAATAATACACCATGTTGTGGCACTAAACCAATTCTGCTCATCAAATCGTCTTTTGCAAAATCACGAATATTAAGGCCATCAATTAAAATTTCGCCACTAGTTGCCTCATAAAATCTAGGAACTAGGTTAATCAATGTTGACTTACCGGAGCCAGTAGAACCTATAAAGGCTGTTGTTCTTCCAGCCTCCGCCTTAAAAGAAATATTGTCTAATACCTTTTCAGCCGCACCCGGATAGCTGAAATCAACATTTTTAAATTCCACCGACGCTTTTTTATCAGGCACACCCTTAGTTTTTTTTACAAAATGAATTTTATCGTTCAATTTGAGGATCTCATTAATTCTATTAGCTGAAACATTGGCACGCGGTAGCATTACAAAGACTATCGATAACATCAAAAATGACATCATCACGTAGGTTACATATTCTGCAAAAGCAGTCATATTTCCGAGATAAGTAAAATCTTTACTAAGAAGCGAAATCCCAATCCAGGAACACAACAAGGTCGTGCCATTAAATATGATATTAATTAATGGATTCTGAAGTTCTAAAATCCGATCCACAAAAATCAGAAGTCTTGTTAGCTCAGTATTAGTTTTGGCAAATTTTTTCTGCTCAATTTCTTCATTATTAAACGCCCGAATCACTTTTAGCCCGGTCAAGTTCTCGCGCGTAATAAGTGTAACCTTGTCCACCAACTTTTGGAATATTTTAAACTTTGGCATCACCAGGGACATAATTATAATTACTGAAATCAGCACCGCTGAAATCCCGACAGCAATAATCCAGCTCATTTCCGGGGCCGTGCGTACTGCCATCACTAAGCCTAGAATACAAAACAACGGTGCGCGTAGCATCATCGACAACATCATTGTCATTATCATTTGAATTTGGTTCACGTCATTAGTCGTGCGCGTGATTAAACTCGCAGTACTATAGTTTTTTGTATCGGTTAGATTAAAATTCAACACCTTTTGGAATATGGCTGCCCTTAGGTCACGTGAGAAATTCGCGCCTACTCTTGCTGAAAAGTAGCTTGCCACGAATGATGCCACAGCCGAAACTAGCGCCAGCAGAATCATTAAGCCACCATCTTGCCAAATGCGCCCCATGTCTTCGTTGACTATCCCATTGTTAATAATATCAGCCATTAACGCCGGCAATTGTAAAGTCGCAAAAACCTGGCCGCCAGTGGCAACTAATAATATTAAAACTTGCCACCAATAAGGTTTTAAATATTTTAAAAGTTTTAGCATAAGTTCGTCACTCTATTGTATCACGTTTTTTCTCTAAGTGCATCAAGAAATAAATTATTGGCCCCATTATTATATATATATAATATGAAAAGAATCGCCAAATCAACATCGCCCAGAACACATAACCGTCAGACAATGCAGAAAATACCACAAAGAACGTTCCTTCCGCGGCGCCAGCATTGCCCGGCGTGGGCACAAAATATACGGAGCTCATCACGGCCACAGTAGTTGCAAAACACTCCAAATACCCCACTTCACCACCAAAAGCCGTTAACACGAAAAACGGAATTGACGCAATCAGTGCATTAAATATTATCGATAGCACGATTACTTGCGCAAACAAACCACGATTTTTTAAAATCATTTTGGTGGAATCTGCATACTCCGTAATTTCGTATTCGACTTTTTTCAAAGTAACATCTCGATTTTTGATTACCTTGATTTTAGCTAGTATTTTAATGCCAAACTTCAAAAATTTCGTCGTAGGGTTTGGAAAGAAACTCACCCCTACCACCATCATTGGCCAGAAGGCATAAAATAATAGCCCAATCCAAGCCGTTACTAGCAAAGCTGGGTTATTATCTGCCACGTTACCAAAGATGAAACAGATTATTGCTAACACCAAGAAACCAATCTGTCCGGAAATCATACCAAAAATCGGTATAGAAGTGGCATCTCCGCTAGCTAAACCGCTATACTTACGCATATAATAAATTTGAAACGGTTGCCCACCTACTGCTGCCGGCGTAATATTATCATAATAACGTCCGAGCAAGACCGTGCGTCTAGCAATTTTCCAGTCTTCGCGCCGCGTTTTTTTATTAGTGCCTGACATCCTTCGCATCATCAAAACATATTTTGCAATCTCTAAAATAATTGCCACAACAAAACACAAAGCTGCGGGTATTAATAACCACCAGTCGATTTTCACTTCTGATAACTCAGCTGCATTTTGCGAGTTCCCAAACTCCGACATTGCAGTTATTGCGATTACTGCAATATTTAACGCCACAAACAGCACTATCATCAATGAACGTTTCCAGGTTCTTTTGGGCAAAAAACTCTCTTTTTCCTTAGACAACATAAAACTTACTGTTTACTTGCGGCCCGGATACTCGGGTATTCGTCAATTAGAACCCTAATACAACCGGCGATTGGTATCGCTATAATTGCGCCAAGTAGGCCAAACATATACATGCCGATTACTACTGCGCTTAAAATCACTACCGCCGGGAGATTCAACGCACTCCCCTGGATTTTAGGCGAGATTACATTATTCTCGATTTGCGCATATATTATATATATAACGGCGAATATAATAGCTGCGATTGGACTTGAAAATAGCAATATTAGAGTTACCAACGTACCACCGATAAACTGGCCAAACATCGGGATTAAGTAAAAAGTCATAGTAATCATACCCATTGGTATGGCTAAGCCGGAGGACACGCCAGTGAAAAGTGATAGGCAGAATACAATAAGACCAGAAGCCAAGCCGTCGATTGATGCAACAATTACTTGACGTGATACATATGTAGAAACCACATTTGCCATTCGTGCTACTACACGTTTTGCTACAATGATCGGCTTCTGATTCTCCTCGCCACTACTAATACTATTCCAGAAAGTTTCCGCTAGTGCCGGACCCTCTAACAAGAAAAGCATTGTGAGCACTAGTACTAACACCACTTTCATTACTACATCCGCTACCCCACTCACGCTCGATACAATATTAGATCCTAAAAATCCTAGCAAATTATTAGATAAGGCATCTAATGCATGGGTAATTTCAGCCTGGAGATTTTCAATGCCGATAGCCTTACCGAAGTTATTAATCCCATCCCAGCCACCAAAAGTATTTTCGAAAGTCTCCGGGAAATGCTGAATAAATTTAGATGTTTCAGCAACCACTACTGGCCCTACGATTGCAATAATGCCACCAATCACCAACACTACAATTAAATATGCCAATACTGCCGAGGCTGTACGATGCTTCTTGTCAGTACCAAAATGCTTATTAAAGAAATTATTCACCGATCTCACCAAAGGCTTCAATGCTAAAGCCAAGAAAATCGACAGGCCAATAATAATTAAACCGGTCAATGCTGAATATAAAAACAATAGCACCAAACAAATCCCGATTGGCACCAACCAAAACTTCACAAAAGTTTTCACGTCGGTTTCAATTACTTTAGACATAAACCTCCTTTATGGATTTATTGTAGCATAAATGTTATAATAATCAAAAGAAGTTTTATGAAAAAAGTTTTAATGCACACATGTTGTGCCCCGTGCAGTATTTATTGTATTGATAGTTTGCGTGCCGAGGGCATCGAGCCAACTATTTTTTGGTATAATCCTAACATTCACCCATATATCGAATATAAAACTCGTCGTGACTGTCTCAAAGATTATGTTAAGAGAATTAACGCCGAAGCTATTTTTATTGAAGACTACGGCTTAGACGATTTTTGCAAAAATGTAGTTTCGGATATACCCAACCGTTGTACCAACTATTGCTATAAGAAGCGTCTTGCTGAAACTGTACGCTATGCTGCCAAACATGGCTACGATGCATTTACTACTACACTTCTAGTCTCACCATACCAAAAACATGAAGAGCTAAAACAAGTCTGTGAAGAGTTAGCCACATTATCTGGCATAGAATTCTTGTATCGTGATTTCCGCGTAGGTTTCCGTGAAGGCCAGGCTAAAGCGCGCGAATTAGGTTTATATATGCAAAAATATTGTGGTTGTATTTTTAGCGAAGAAGACCGCTACAAGAAGCAAATAATTTTTGACACAAAAAACACAACCGTGTTATAATAAAAACGTATAAACACAACAACTTTACAATGAGGTCCTATGCTAAAGATTTTCAAAAACAAAGGTGTTTTATATGGTGGCGCATTCTGCACCATCGTTTTAGCACTTTTTGTGACTTTTAACGAAAGCTTTGTCCGTGCAGATTCCCAAGTAGATTTTTCACTTAACGTTAGCGAAACCGTTATAGAGATTAGACTTTCACCTCAAGGTGCAGTTTCTCTGGACCTTGCTCCTGTCGATGATAGTGTTTCGTTTGCCTCCAAGAATATTACCGTCACGGTTGGCACGAACAATTCCACTGGATATAGTTTGTCAATGGCTACTGGTGGCAACACTACGGTCTTAACTAGAACTGAGTTTCTCGCTGATGGCATTACAAAACCTACAATCTCGGCCATTCCGGCAGGTGGCTTTACGGAAAATACTTTTAAATCTAGCGACAGCACAGTGAATAAGTGGGGTTTTATGGTCACCAAATCCGACACGACTACTACAGATTATCTGCCTTTTGCTGGTAGTAGTGTAGCTTTGTGGTCATCTAATGGCCCTGCCAACGGTGAGGACACTATTATTACATTCGCAGCTAAAGTCAACAATCTCCAACCAGCCGGCACATACACAACCACAGTGAACTTTACCGCTGTAGCTAATGCGCCAAGTAATTAGATCGCCGTATTAGATTTTTATAAAATATATGTTATAATATATAGGTGTTAGTTTCTGATTTTAATTATAATTTACCCGAAGAGCGCATTGCTAAGTTCCCACCTAAAGAGCGTGGCAGTACGCGGCTTTTAATTCTCCATCGTGATAATGGCGCTATGGAAGATTCGCATTACTGCGACTTAGCAGATTTTTTGTTGCCAGGAGATGTTTTGATTTTAAACGATACTCGCGTGATGCAGTCACGCTTATTTTGTGAATTGCCGGATGGTCGTAAGCGCGAACTTGTAGTTTTGGAAAAACATGGCAACGAACCACAGCGTGTTATGTATCGCGGCAAACTTCATGACGGGGATATTTTATCGGTTGACTCTGAAAGCGTAGTTATCAAACATATAATTGGCAACGGTATTGCTGAAGTAGAATCGGCTACCCCGCTCTCTGAACTTGCCGAAAAGTATGGCACCGTTCCTCTCCCGCCCTATCTCCATCGCGATGCTACTAACGACGATAAAAAGCGTTATCAAACCGTATGGGCTAAACAAATTGGTTCAGCTGCCGCTCCTACCGCCAGCCTTAATATGACAGAAGAGCTACTAGAAAGACTTCGTGATAAGGGCATCATTATCAAGTACCTTACTCTTCACGTTGGTCTCGGTACTTTCTTGCCTATCCGTTCAGATAGTGTAGAGGAGCACCACATGCATTCCGAATGGTTTAATATCCCAAAGGACACAGTGGAGACTATCAAAAACGCTAAAAACAACAGCCATCGAGTGATTGCACTAGGCACCACGGTGGCTCGCACCTTAGAATATTATGCCAAAACTGGCAAAACTTCTGGCGAGGACGATATTTTTATCTACCCAGGCTTCAAATTTCAACTTATCGATGCTTTATTGACCAATTTCCACGCTCCCAAATCTACCGTCCTGATGCTTGCCGCCGCTTTTGCGGGTTGGGATAATCTGCATACCGCTTACGACCATGCCGTTACCGAACAATATAATTTTCTAAGTTATGGAGATTCAATGTTCATATGTTAAAGTTTGATATCGAGAAGTCTTCCGGCCTCATGCGAGCAGGAATTATCCATACCCCGCACGGCGACATCAAGACTCCGGCCTTCGTCGGTGCGGCTACTCGTGCCACGGTTAAAGCTCTCACCATGCAAGAAATGCGCGAGCTTGGTTCACAGGCAATTTTGGCTAACACCTATCATCTATTCTTGGCACCAGGTACAGAGTTGATCAAAGATGCCGGTGGTCTTGCCGATTTTTCTGGTTGGCATGGCCCAACTTTCACTGATTCCGGCGGTTTTCAAATTTTTTCCTTGCCAGATGTTAAAATCACCGAAAATGGTGCCAAGTTCAAATCACACATCAATGGTGATAAGTTTGAAATGACACCAGAATCTTCTATGCAAGCCCAATGGCAAATTGGTGCCGATATACATATGGCTTTTGACCATCTTGCTAAATCCGAAAAATATGAAGATATGAAAGTTGCCATGAATCGCACCCACGCCTGGTTGGATCGTTGTATTATTGAACATGAAAGGCTGGAAAAAGAGACTCTGGCCAATAAAAGACCAGAACAATATCTATATGCTGTAGTTCAAGGTGGTACTTTCAACGATCTTCGAGCTAAGTCAGCTAGATTTGCCGCCAGCAAAGACGTGGATGGGTTTGGTATTGGCGGCGTCTTTACGGCTAATGGCATGGCTGAAATGTTGCAAATAGTTAATAATATTCTGCCAGAAAATAAACCCCGACACTTACTCGGTATGGGGCAAGAACCTATAGATTTATTTGTCGGCGCCGAAAATGGTTGCGACACTTTTGACTGCGTTGGCCCTACCCGCATGGCTCGCAATGGCTCTCTCTACACATTGGACGGCCGTATTAATATCAAAAATGCCAAATATGCGCGCGATTTTTCGTCGCTCATGCCAGAATGTGATTGCGAATGTTGTAAAAGTTACACTAGAGCCTATCTGCACCATCTCTTCAAGACTGATGAAATTACAGCAAAAGTTCTTGCTAGCATTCATAACGAACATTTCGTTGTGAGCATAGTAGACAAAATCCGTGTCTCCATTTTAGACGGCACTTTTAATGATTATAAAAATACTTTCCTTTCTCGCTACTATCACTAGTGAGAATATTCCCACACGGCACCATTTGGGGTATCACGCAGCGCAATTCCCCGCGCAAGTAATTCATCCCGAATCCCGTCTGCGCTAGCAAAATCTTTTTCCGCCCGCGCATCTTCACGCTCATGAATCAAGATATAAGTGCCCTCGTCCACGTTTGGCGTATTCTCAATTAACTTTAGCCCAAACAGTTCATCAATTTTCCCCCAATCATCAAAGCTAAGATTGGAGCTGTCGATAATTGCAAAGGCTTCCGCTGAATTTAGATTATCATTTACGACCTCTAATATCTTCTCATAAGCGCCGTCATCATGCGCTATATCTTGTTGGTAGCATAGCGCTATTTTATTTCGCCAATTTAACCGGCGCTGTTTTGCTGCCGCTAAACTTTCAAAAGTAAAATTACGTGTACCTTGGTAATGACCTTGCAACACCCACATTTTATAATCCATTGGCGAAAATCCCTTTTCATCCAAATCCGCCAAAGTATAAACATTGCCAAGCGATTTTGAAATTTTTTCACCATCGATTGTAATAAAATCGCAATGTAACCAATATCGCGCCAGTTCTTTGCCGTTTATTGCATAAGTTTGCGCAATTTCGTTAGTGTGATGTACTGGTATATGATCAATCCCGCCAGTATGAATGTCAATCGGCTCACCTAACTCCTCATGTATGATTGTTGAACACTCAAGGTGCCAACCAGGATAGCCAGGTCGTCCAAGATAATCCCAACGCATGGCGTGTTTCTCACCCGGTTTGATGAACTTCCAAACTGCGAAGTCTGACGCGTTACGTTTTTCAGAGCTAAAGCCTACGCGTGCCCCAGCCTGCAATCCGTCTAAATTCAAGTTGGCAAATTTTGCATAATTTTTAAACTTTGATGTATCATAATAAACCCCGTCCTCAGTTTCGTAAGTAAAGCCACGTGCCATCATCTCGTCCACAGCTTTTTCATCTGCTTCAATATAGTCAGTGGCTTTTGCGATTACATCCGGAGGAGTTAGTTCAAGCGCTGCGAAGTTTTCCATGAAGTCTTTTGTATAGAATTCTGCAATCTCATAGACGCTCTTGCCTTCTCGCGTGGCACTTTTTTCAAACTTATCTTCTCCTTCATCGGCATCAGACACCAGATGCCCCACATCGGTCAAATTTAAAACCCGCTTCACTTTATAGCCATTTGCAATTAACGTACGTACGAGCAAATCCCAGTAAATATACGATGCATAGTTACCAATATGCTGAAAATTATAAACCGTTGGACCGCAAGTATAAATCTTTACTGTTTCTCCTAGTGGCTTAAAGGTCTCTAATTTTTTATTTGCCGTGTTATACAATTTCATATTTTACCTACTTTCTTAACTTTTCCAGAGTTTCTAAAACTTTAGCATACTTATCACGCGTTACACCATGCGAGCCAGGCGTCTTGATTGTAGCAATATCTGGATTTTCCTTCAAAAGACGTGGAATATTAAAAGGCGCAATGAATGTATCCAGCTCGCCATAGATAATAGTAGTGGGCTGAGCTAACTTTACAAAATAATCATAATTCTTAGAATCCGAAATAATTAGATCAATCTCATTATTAAATGCCTTAGTTTTTACCACTTCACGATTCTTGTGAGCGACTATTTCGCGAAAACCGTCCATAGCTTTACCAAACATTGGGTTCTCTATATCTTCCTTACAATAAATTGGCGGAGATACTAAAATTAGCCCGTCTACTGAACTCCGATGCAAAACGGCGTAACGTGCCGCAATCATTGTGCCCATTGAATGAGCAATTATTATTAACGGAGTTTTTACATCTAGTTCTTTAATAGAATTACTAAGAGCGTCTAGTTGCTCTTTAAAATCATAGTTTAGCTCGTCCGAAGCATAAGACTTTCCTGCCCCCAACAAATCGAAGGCTACGAATCTCGTTTCAGCCATCGATTCCTTATTTTCAAGATATCCTAGAAGGCCATTAAAGCTTGCCGAGCTTGCAGCAATGCCATGAATAAACACAACGGTTAGCTTAGGAGCACCAGACTTGCAAAAATCATATACTTTAGCAAGCCGAAGGTTTTGTTTATCTAAAGCTTTATTCATTTTCAGCCTCCGCCAAAAGTCCAGGCACAATCTTAACCAAATCCCGCACCACATCGTCGTAAGTAGTATCGTAAGTTCTAAAGCCAGCTGCAAAAGCGTGCCCGCCACCACCAAAGTATCCAGCTATCTTCTCGGATATTCCAGCTCCAGGCGTCGAACGAATTTTGCCAGTCACTTTGCCATCCGGGTAGGTTTTAATTGCTACCGCAACCTTAACACCTTCCACCAAACGCAACTCTTCAAGAATTAATACATTTGGGTTATATTCATCAGAATATTCACGAATATCATCCCATGGAATATGTACAGTAGCCAATTCACCGTCCAAAGAATATTCGACACGCTTAATTAAATCAGCTTTGTAATCCAAAATTCGCGGCGATTTTTTCATAAATTCTCGCCGTCGCTCTTCCAACTCAGAAACATCCGCCCCTAACTTTGTGAGTTCGGCAGCAATTTCAAAAGTTCTCGCCGTCACTGAAGAGCTCGTCAGTCCCAAAGTATCAGATAATATTCCCTGGAATATTGATTCTGCCGCAGTTTTACCAATAGCAAAGCCTTGCTCTCTGGCTATTTCATAAATCAGCTCAGCACAGGCCGGTTTCACTTCAATAATACTTTCGTGCGGAAAGTCTATATCGTCTTCTGTTTCGTGGTGGTCTAGTACTAGCACAGGCGCAGAATATAAACGATTACGGATTGCCGAATCTTCTAACAGTTTAGACAATAAAATCATCGCTGCCGTATCAACAATAATATATCCATCAGCCTTAAAATCAAATTCATTAGTTACCCTAGACCAATCACTGAAATAATGCAGATATTTTGGTATATCTACAGGACAATACAGACTTACCGTTACGTCTGGCAGCAAATAATCTAATGCAATTGCTGAGCCAAGCGAATCCCCATCTGGGTTTTCGGCTTGAATTATGCAGATTGTCTTTTTATCACCAATAAAATCTGTAAACTTTTGATACATGATTATATTATACCTTATTTTGTGGTAAAATGAATACATGAGTGTTTTTCACGCAGATCGCAAGTTTGAACGCTTTGAGGACGTTACGCCTGAAATTTTGAAGCAAGAAAATGTTAAACTTCTTCTCTGTGATCTCGACAATACCTTGCGTCTGCATTCCGAAAAAGAACCCGCCGACGAACTAGCTGATTGGATTGATGATTGTCGAAAAGCTGGAGTACAGATTGTAATTATTAGTAATAATGGTCGCAAAAAAATGATGCAAAAATTCTGTGAGCCGATCAACGTTCCCTGTGTTTGGTGGGCTAAAAAGCCGATGAGTACTAAACTCACCGAAGCCATGACCGAATATCAGTCCAAGCCAGAAGAAACCGTAATGTTGGGCGACAAGTGGTCTACTGATGTCTTAGCGGCTAAATTCGCCAAAATCCGTGCTTGGAAAGTTAATCATCGTCGAGATATTGTATAATAACATTATGACTAAAAAGAAACCTGCCATCAATGGCCCCACAATTCTTACTTTAATTCGCATTATACTTGTTATACCATTAATGATTTTAATTTTCCAAGATAACTTGCCGGCCAGAATTATCGCTCTAGTATGCTTTATTATAGCTTCTGCCACCGACTTTATCGATGGCCGCTGGGCTCGCAAAGCTCATTTAGTTACTGATCTCGGCGCTTTTTTAGATCCTCTTGCCGATAAAATGTTGGTAAACTTGACTTTTCTTGCCTTGGTTTATCTCGACGTTATCCCACTTTGGATGTTCGCAGTTATTCTAGTGCGAGATTTTGCCGTGGATGGTATGCGCATGATGTCTGCCAAAAACGGCATTACAGTTTCAGCCTCAATTTTTGGCAAGGCTAAGACCATGGTACAAATGATTACGCTTACACTAATTATTTTTAATCTCGTCACTTATAGCAGCATACTCGCAACTATAAATATCATACTATTATATATAGTAATCATACTCACAGTATTTTCAGGAATAAACTATCTCACAAAAGGCTGGAAACAATTAATAAAATCGTAGCTGCGAAAGCAGTAGAATCAATCCTGTCCAGAAATCCACCATGCCCTTCACTGCCACCGACTAAGAGTTCCAATTTTTTAAAGAATCTATTATGAATTAAGATTTCATTGGAGTCTTTTACACCAAATCGGCGTTTCAAAAAACTCTCAAATAAATCACCTATTAGCGCCAATGGCCCGCAGAATAGGAACATCCAATCTGTATCAAAGCTTGCACGTACTGCCATCATAATAGCCACCATCCCGACCGAGGAAGCTAACCCAAGAAATGTACCTTCCCAGGTCTTGTTTTTAGAAATATGCGGGAACGGCCGTGATTTTTTAAATACCTTGCCACCGAAAGCTTTGCCAAAGAGATATGCGAAGATATCATAACCACAAACCCCCAGTATAATATACCAAAAATGCGCAAGGTCTATTTTTGCCACGAAAATTGTTCCACCGATTAAAAACAGAGTCTCCAAAATTGCTAAGATTACAGTTGTTCCCGTAAGTTTACGCTTAAAGAAACTTAACAATTCTATAAGTGACATCAGGGCAAACAGCCCAAAGATAATTTTGAATGGAATAGAGTCAAAAGTATAAAGTGCCACTAGAGCCACAGCAAACATCCCAAACCCTACTATCAAACGCACTCGGAAGTTCTTATCCATGACTAAATTATATCACTATGCACCTAAAAATGGTAAAATAATAATATGCTCGAATTTATTTATAACAAGATTAAAAACACTTTACGTAAGATTGACATGCGGCTCGAACGCGCTAAATATGGCTATATTGATAGATTACCCAAGGATATTGAATATTTCGATGGCGGCCTATACGATGCTGTTTATGAAGCGTCTTGCAAATGGCCACACAATGTCGCATTAGAGTTCTACGATACTCAAGTGATTTATAAAGACCTCATTAAGAAAATCAATCGTGTCGCTGCAGCCCTGAAATCTAGTGGCGCTAATAAAGGGGACAGGATTACTATCTGTATGCCCAATACCCCAGAAGCCATCTATATGTTTTACGCCGTTAATGAAATTGGTGCCGTAGCTAATATGGTGCATCCATTATCAAGCGAGAAAGAAATTGAGGACTATCTAAACCAATCTGGCTCCAAAATTATGTTTTGCGTGGATGTCAGCTACCCAAAAGTCGAAGCTATCATCAAAAATACTTCGGTTGAGCAGGTTATTGTTGTGTCGCCCACACGTTCAATGGATTTTCTGGTCCGTGTTATTTACAAACTCACCAAAGGTCGCAAGAACCACATCAAAAAATCTCAGCATGTTATTACGTGGGATCAATTCTTGGCAAGAGCCAATAAGTTTATTGGCAACCCACACGCTCGAGTTAATTCTAAAGACGACGCCGTAATCATGTATTCTGGCGGCACTACAGGTAAACCTAAGGGTATTATCTTATCAAACTTAAATTTTAATGCACAAGCTTTAGGAGCTAAATATTTAGTTCCTGAATTATTTAAATCCAGTTATTCATTCATGGCTTTCTTGCCAAACTTTCATGCCTTCGGCTTAGGTTGTTGCATCCATATGCCACTGTACTTTGGCGCTCGTACTTTTCTAATTCCCCAGTTTAACCCTAAAAAATTTAAGAAATACATCACTAAATATAAAATTGATATTTTGGTTGGCGTCCCAACGGTCTTTGATTACCTTACCAAAATTAAGTTCAAAAAAGACGACCTTAAAAATGTCAAATTCGTAGTTTCTGGTGGCGATATGATTAGTATGTCCAGCAAAGAAAAAATCAATGACTTTTTGAAGGCCCATGGCTCCAAAGCTATCATCGAGAATGGCTATGGTCTGACCGAGGCCTCTGGCGGTTTTATCTTCTCGCCGAGAAGTGTGGCCGAAGAGGCTGATTCTATTGGTTATCCGATTCCAGATAACGAAGTTATTATCATGGATTTGAAGACTAAAAAAGAAGCTAAGCTAGGCGACGACGGCGAAATTTTAGTAAGAGGTCTTTCAGTTATGAAGGGATATCTAAACAAGCCCAAAGAAACCGAAGAAGCTTTTATTACTGTTGGCAACAAAAAATATCTTCGTACCGGCGACATCGGCTATGCTGATGAACGTGGCGTTATTCATTTTCGCTCCCGCCTCAAACGCATGATTGTATCAAATGGCTACAATATATATCCAGCCAGTATAGAAGACGTTACTCTCAAGTCTAAAAGCGTCGCCAGTTGTGCAGCAGTTGGTCGTGAAGATAAGCTTCGTGGCGAAAAAATAGTCGTCTTTGTAGTTTTAAAGCCTGAAGCTTCTGAGCGTACCGCCAGAAAAGAACTCGCCAACATTTACAAAAAATATTTAGCCAAATACGAAATTCCCCGTGAAATCCGTTTTATACCAGAGCTGCCAAAAACTAAATTAGCCAAAGTTGATTTTAAAGCGCTTGAAAATTATTAATTATAAATTAGTACGATTCTCTAGCGCTGCTGAAAGTGTGATTTGGTCGGCATAGGACAAATCTACGCCAAGTGGTAGCCCTCGTGCCAAACGTGTTAGTTTAAGATCCGGATTTTTCTCGTGCAAGACTTTTTCAAGTAACAAAGCGGTCGACTCCCCTTCTACAGAAGGATTAGTAGCAATAATCACTTCCCGTACGTGATCTTTTTCAACTCGCTCTGCCAACTCCTTGATGTGTAGCTGATCAGGCGTAATACCATCTATTGGCGAAATCGCGCCGCCTAGCACATGATACGTTCCTTTGTAGCCCTTAGTTTGCTCAATTGCATAAATATCCAACGGTTCTTCTACAACTAGCACAGTAGTTTTGTCGCGAGTATCGTCGATATAAAATGGCGAAAATTCTTCGTCAGCATCAATAAGCGCAAAAGTTATTGGGCAAGACTTAACTTTGTCATGAAGACCAGACAAAACTTCTGCAATTTCTTGAGAAATTTTAGGATTAGACTTAAAAAGATAGTAAGCATAACGCTCCGCCGTACGTGGACCTACGCCCGGCAACATCCCTAAGGCCTCAATTGCGCTTT
The DNA here is from genome assembly GCA_964561295.1 of uncultured Candidatus Saccharibacteria bacterium. Taxonomy (GTDB): domain Bacteria; phylum Patescibacteriota; class Saccharimonadia; order Saccharimonadales; family Saccharimonadaceae; genus Nanosyncoccus. Next base: position 40,655 of record CAZLPA010000003.1, read on the forward strand.
CTAGAGCCTGAGGTAGCATTTTACATTCCGAGACCAGAAATGCCGCCCATTAAAGGCTTCATTTTGTCAGTGGCAATTTCTTGTGCTTTAGCAAAACCATCGCGCATACAGTTTTCAATCCAGCGCTCCAGTTCGTGAATATCGTTCAAATCAACTTTTTCTGGATCAATTTTGACTTTTTTAACTTTTAATTCACCGCTAATCTGTACAGTTACGGCGCCATCACCAGCTTCTACTTCAACTATCTCATTCTTTAATTCTTTTTGCGCCTTGCGAAGCTGATTCAAAAGCTTCATCTGGTCCATCGTCTGACCCATATTATGCCAATAGCGACTAAATCACCGTCGCGGCTTATGGTCGCATTGTCTTTGCCTTTC
>CAZLPA010000004.1:0-4068 GCA_964561295.1 uncultured Candidatus Saccharibacteria bacterium
TAAAAAGAAAAGGAGATAATAAATGAATAAAGACGAATCAATTAGGTTTGCAGCAAAATATTTGGAAGATTTGCTAAGTTTTTTTGGGATAAACGTAGCAGTATATTCAACCATAGATGATGAAGTAATTCAGTTATCGGTGCCATCTACGTCTCTAAATTCGCTTTTGATTGGCCGAAATGCGGATAATTTACGGGCTTTGCAACATATTGTATCGATGGCTTTGGTGACTAGGGGTGCAGAGGTAACGCGAGTGAATGTGGACGTGGCAAATTATAAGAGACAAAGAGCAGAGAGAATTGAAGAAAAGGCAGAAGGGTGGATTAGAAAAGTGCGTGAAACTGGGGAATCGATGGAAATTAATTTAAATGCAGCTGATCGAAGGGTGGTGCATAAGTTGGCGCAGGATTACTCGGACATTGAAACTCACTCTGAAGGTGAGGGCAGAGATAGAAAATTGATTATTAGTAAAATATAGTTTTGTTATATTTTTACTGATTGTCTAGGGTTTCTTCTTCTGGTGTGGGGCCGAGAATGATGACGAAGTTGTAGTCACGGCTGATGGAATCTGGGGCTTCGGTGATGGACTTAGTGGTAATGCCGTAGTATTTTTCTAGTATGGTTTTGGTGCCAGGAAGGTTACCGTTAATATATATAGTGTAGTCATCATCGAATTGGGTGTTTGCGGGGGCGTTGTCGATAGCATTGATGGTATAACCGGCTGCAACAAGTTTATCGCGTTCGGTGGCAGCAAGGCCAGCTTGGTCTGTTGCATTAAGGACCAAAATGGTAGGATGTTCATATGTGCGAGGATCATTGCTGAGGTTTTCAGCGACGTAAGCTTGGATGTTGCCATAATTACCAACGCCAGCGCGAGGGAAGACGTAGGAAATGCCATTATCAAGGGTGCCGGTGGTCATAAAGTCTGGCCAGAGGGAGATTTGGCGCATACTTTCGAAATCAAAGTCGAAGGTGAGGTGGGCGGCAGATTTAAGCTCGTCGATGGAGAAATTGCTACGAAAATTGTCGCCAAGGGTGGAGGCAATATTTAGGAAGTCTCCAATAGAGAGGTTGTCTTTTGCTAGGAATTTATTTTTAATGCCGATGAGAATTTTTTGTTGGGAGGCTCCACGGCTAAAATCGCCACCAATTGTGCCATGGCGTGCGCGGGCGAGACCGAGGGCTTCTTCCCCATTTAGATGATAAGTAACGCCAGCTTCATAGACGGCACCCGTCCACCAACCGTCGCTGATGTCTTCGTCAAGAGTGACGTCTATACCGCCGAGGATGTCGACAATAGTAACCAGTGAACCCCAGTTAAGGTGAGCAAAGTATTGGAATTCTATGCCAAGAATGTCGCCGACTTCATACATGAGGGCGTGAGCGGCTTCGGCTTCTTGCTCAGTGGAAATGTCATAACCACCACCGTTACACCAGTAGACTTCGTTAATTTTGCCAGTAGCAGTGCAAGTGGGGGAGGCTTTGAGGTCGCGAGGGAGTGAGAGCATAGCAACATCACCCGTTTCTTGGTTTAAGCTAATCATCATAATGGAGTCAGTGAGCTGAGCGCCGGCGTGGATGCCATTGCCTTCGTCGCCAGACATATCATAACCGCTGGTACCAAAAGCTAGGATATTGGTGCGGCCGTTGGCGTCGGTTTTGAGGGGTTCATAAGTGGGTTCGATGAACTTAATAAGATCAAAGACATTACCTTGACCACCAGTAATTTTAGCGATGATATCATTGCCCCAGAAGACTGCCCAGCTGATTAGACCGATGAGGGCTAATACGAGGACGAGTATAATGCTAGTTATGATACGGCGAGCTTTAGAAGGGTTTTTCTTAGAGGGATTTTCGGTCTTATTCATAGATTTCTTTGATTTTTTGGAGGCTTTAAGCTCGCCAGTTTTTTCGTCGAAGTCGAAAGCTTGGACCGGCTTGAGAAAATCCTCCACTTTTTGTTCGCGAGATTTTTTAGATGATGACTTGGGGATTGGTTTGGAAGGGGATTCGGGTTGCTTAACAACAGTCTTAGATGTTTTGGTGACTTTAGGTTGTGAAATAGGGGAAGTTTCCTCGCTGGGTTGAGATGCTGGATTTTTAGTGGCATCGCGAATGACTAGCCCATCAATTGATTTATTTTTCTTCATTATTTATAATTATATCATAATGAAGGTTAAACTTACAAAAAAACAACTAGCAGTTTTGGATTTTCTACGGGATTTTACAGATGAAAAGGGGTACTCACCTTCATATCGGGAGATTCAAGCAGGGCTAGGGCTTTCGTCGGTGTCGGCGGTGGCAGAACATATTGATAACTTAGTAAACAAAGGAGTTTTAAAAAGAGCGCCAGGGGAAGCGAGATCTTTGGAGATACTGAATTATAAACACGAGGAGACAGTGAGCTTATTTAGAACAAAGATGGCAGCTTGCACGGAAGATGATAAAAAAGTTTTAGTACGAGCAGCAGAAATACTAGACTTGGATATAGAGTAGTTGTAATTTTCTCCAAAATTGTTATGATTATATTAGGAGAATTGTCTGATGGCACAACGAAGAAGGCGCAAGAATAAGAAGTGGTTGGGAACGTTCTTGTTTTTGGTGCTTTTGGTAATTGCAGGAGTGATTTGTTACTTGGTGTGGGATAATTATTTTAGGGATAAGGGTGAGGATGTTGATGAGGAGAAATCAAAAACTGTGGCGGTACAAGTGGTGGATGGTGACGAAGAGATAGAGAATGAAAAGGTTGAAGTAGTAGAGAAAGAAAAAACTGAGCAATATGATGGTGAGGACCCTAATATAAAAAGTGAGTTGACCGGCGTGATTACTTACGCTGGAGTAATGGGAAGTGAATTAGTAATAAGAGTAAATATTGATCAATATTTGGCGGAGGGAGGTTGCTATTTGGTTTTGTCTAAGGATGGGGCAGTTATTTATGACGCAATAGTAGAGATTGTGGATTCGGCGGCAACAGCGACTTGTGCAGGGTTTAATGTACCGGTGGCTGGGTTGGGTGAAGGAAGTTTGGATATAGTGATTGATATGAGATCTGGCGATAAAGAAGGAACAATTAGTGGGAGGGTAGAGCTGTGATTTGGACAGAAAAATGTGCCAGAAATGAGGTGGGAAAGATGCGAGTACGACGTAGGGACACGAGAATTTGGTTTTTTGCACTTGGCACGTTTGCGGCGGTGTTTTTGTTTACATTTTTGACGCAGAGTTTTAAAAAATTGGATAATGAAGTGGGGGCAGCGAGCTTAGCGAATTTTGATCCGGGTTATATCATTTCGGATTATCAGATGGGAAATTATAATTCGATGAGCGAAGCCGAAATACAAGCGTTTTTGACGGCTAAAAATTCTTGTGGAAATACGAATTATGAATATTATTTAGCATTGTCCAATAGCTCGGCGGCAACTTGGCATTTTGAAAATGGACATTTCGTGTGTTTATCAGAGGAGCTGTTTGGCGATGGAGAAGTGATTGGTTCTGGGGAGACAGCGGCACATATTATTTGGCAGACGGCACAAGACTACGAGATAAATCCGCAAGTGTTGCTGGTACTATTACAGAAAGAAACAGGATTAATCACCGATCCGATTCCAAATAATTATGATTATCGAAAGGCTACTGGGTATGGTTGTCCAGATACGGCACCGTGTTCTTCGCAATATTATGGGTTTAAAAATCAGGTACGAAAAGCGGCGGCGTTGTTTAGGGCGGTACTAGACGGCGGGTGGACAAATTATCCGTTAGGCGAGAACTATGTGCAATATAATCCGAATGCAGCTTGTGGGGGGTCGGTGATAAATATTAGGTCGCTGGCAACGTCTGCGCTTTATCGTTATACGCCATATCAGCCGAATGAGGGAGCGCTTGCGGCTGGATATGGAACTGCGTACTGTGGAGCTTATGGAAACCGGAATTTCTATCTTTATTTTGAGGATTGGTTTGGAGGGGTGACGGATGAAGAAATTAAGATTCCCGATGAGATGGCGATTGTCATAGAGAGAAATGGTGAAAAATTGGGGATGCCTTTGATGGATGCAGTTTTTGAATCTGATGGTA
>CAZLPA010000004.1:4168-36568 GCA_964561295.1 uncultured Candidatus Saccharibacteria bacterium
GGATTTGGCAAACATTTGAGAACGGGACGATTATCTACCATGAAGATACAGGAGCGCATGTTGTGCTTTCTGGTGTCATAAATAAAAAGTGGGGTGAAGCAGGCGGGAGTTTAGGCAAATTAGGAAAACCGAAAAATGATACAAATATTGAATCTGATGGTAGGATTTGGCAAACATTTGAGAACGGGACGATTATCTACCATGAAGATACAGGAGCCTGGATTGTAATGTCAAATGAAATTAACAAAAAATGGGCCATTGTTGGTGGTAGTTTGGGCGTAATTGGCGCACCCGTGAATGATCAGCAAGAAAATGAATTTTGGATTTGGCAAGATTTTAAGAATGGCGGCATAATTTTTCAGAAGGATAGCGGTAGCGATGCAATAAGTATTCAAGATAAATTGATATATGAATCTTGGAAAAAAGCTGTGATTGAAGATGGCGTGGATGACCTTGGTTTGCCTATATCGATGCAATATATAGAATTAGATGGACGGCATTGGCAAACTTATCAGAATGGGACGATTATCTACCATGCGTCGACGGGCGGTTATGCTGTAATAAATGGTCCTATACATGATAAATGGGCAAAAGCCGGCGGTAGCTTAGGCCAGTATGGGCGCCCAGTCTCTAACCAAGAAACAGTAGAAGAAGAAGTCGTTGAACAAGCTTTCTTAAATGGGGTTATTAGAGCTGATTTGAAGAAAGAATAACTGACAATTACGAGTCAAGTTTGCTCAGGCTAGCTTTATATAGGTTGTTTGGAGAAACTTTTTCGTTGAAGAGTTTTTGGTATTTTTCGATATTTGGTTTGTCGTTTGAATTCTTGGAAAATGTGAGCTTGAGACATATGTACTTTTGCTCGATGATTGTCGTGAGCTCTTCTTGATTTAAGCCAGGGATATTTTTAATGGTTTCAAGCAATATTTTCTTATATTCATCGAGTTGTTTGAATAAAAGTGAATTATCTCCGTGATGAACGTTTTGATGTGAAACGCTTTGATCTCTTATGACGAAGTAGAATAGAGGTTCTGGTATGTAAAAAGCTTCATATTTATTAAGCAATGGTAGACAGAGTTGCCAATTTTGACCTTGTCTGGAGGGATATATTTTGCGTTGAGAACTTTCATCGAACGCTTCGGTGTTTAATATGATATTGCCAAAATGCCAATTTTTTTCTAGGATTGCATTCATGAAAAGATGTTTCTCGTAAGGCTTTGAGCTGTTAATAGAAAATTTTTCAAAGTCAGTTCTCTGGAAGATATTGACATCTTCACTATCTTTTTCTGGGACAAAATAGCCATCATGTCGAAGAATTTTCGCCGAGGGATTGGACTTGAAAAAATTCAGGGCGGTTTTTACAAAATCTGGAGAATAGAAATTGTCGGAGTCGCACCAGCAGAAATATTCGCCAGAGATATATGGCAGGGCTAAGTTATAAGCCGCACCAATACCTGCGTTTTGTTGCTTCAAATAGACGAGATTTATGTTCTGGTTGGCGAGTATAGGAGCGTAATCGGAAACTATTCTTTCAGTCCTATCCGTTGAGCCATCGTTAACTATGATTAATTCTATATGGTGATCGGTTTGGTTTAGAATGCTATTAAGATAGCGGGCTAAATATTCTTCGCTGTTATAGCAAGAAGTGATTATACTTAGAGTGCCTTTTTTATAGGTATTTGGTTTAGGTAGATGTGCTTTTGGTACGGTGGGGACTTTTGTATCCTGAATATTATCGATGTATTGTTTAAGTTTTGAAGCCTTTTTAATATATGATGGCATAAATTCTTGGAGATGTTTTTTGATGGCAAGCTTATTCTTATCTAACCATATGAATGCGTTTTTAAGCTCTGCTTCGTCTGTTAGATTGTAAATTGATTTTATGTAGTGCTCGTATTGGTCAAATATGTCTTGAGCTATTCCTTTAGATTTAACGGAATAGCTTAAGACGAGAGTGGGTACGTACGTGGAGTAGCCGGCGATAGAACAGTGTGTTCTGGCAGCAATCAACATTATGCATTGACTGATGATATCTTTTAGCTCTGGGGCAGTAAAGTTTGAGTCAATGAGAATAATGCGTGGATTACGGTTGAAATATTCTGCCAGTTTGCGTAGCTCGGCATAGTCGTCGTTGCCGTTTTGATGTACGTGGGGTATTAGTGCGATATTATAGGTAGTTTCTTCTAGAATATATCTAATTAGATTTATAATATTTGTGTGGAACATTGTTTTGCCACCAAAGGCTGCGATATCGCTGATGTTTAGACCTACTGTATTTTTTGGCAAAGTGATACCACTTTTTTGTGTTTTCATTGTAAAGGCGCTGTCTGGGATGAGATGGGTATTTTTTGTGACTCCTTTGGCTAGTAAAGCATTGTAAGTAATACTTTCTCTGGCCGTGATGAGATCAAATTGGCACAAATCACCTACAACTTCGCCATGTTCAAGATTGTTGGGCTCTATGCTACATCCAATTAGCGCGGTTTTTGCTCCACGAATATGAAATTTTTGATTATATTTAGCTAATTGCGGAATTGGGTAGCCACAATAATTGTCTCCGCCGATTGATATGGCGGTAGTGCCAGGTGGGAGTGAAATTGGGATTTCATCGGTGTTGAGATTTGATTTCTTGATGAAGAGAGTATAGTCTAAAAGACCAAATTGGCGGTCTTGCTCTGGATTGTAGGAGTAGAGCCCAATGGACGTTTTTGGTATTTTACATATATCGCTAATGGTTCGAACTAAAGCTTCACACCCATGATTGCCGCTCCCGCCATGATAATAATAGATATATTTTGCGGTTTTTTCAAAGTCTCCGAGTTCATCTTTTAAATTTTTAATTTCGTTTGAGAGGGCATCTAGACGGGATTCTAGTTCTGAATAATTTTGTTTCATCAGAATTTTCAAGGGCTCATTTTCTTCGCGGGCGACCCCTTGCATTATGTTCCGAAGCGGCTTAGCTGCAATGGATTTAGCTTTTTTGATTGGGCGTTTCATTTTTATCTCCTTTATGTTTATCATAATGTGATGTGTCCTCTCGGTTTAGTAAGTGTTTTTTGATAAAACGAGATATAGCATTTTTGAGCCCTTCGTGTTTAGCTGAACGATAAAGTCGCATGAAAGGATTTTTTGAGAATAGTTTACCGGATTCATAGCGGTAGGTTTCTTTGGTGAGCTTTTCTTTTGGTAGTTTAGACATGCATTCTATGCAGTAGGCGTATGCTTCATCGTAGGGGGTGTTGCGTAGGTAGTTTGCTAGGTACCAATAGTAGGCATATTTACTGCCATTCATTTCTTTTTGTCTAGCAGGGGTGATTGCTTTGATCATTTTAAGCCAGAGCACATTGCCTTCAATACGGACATTGGGGTTGGTATTGGTGACTTGTCTGGTGTGGACGCGGGATTTTATTAAAATCCCAGGGACATATTGTAGTTTATAGGTTTTGCTCATTTCAAACCATTTTTCGTAATCTTGCGTACAGGTGAGCTTGGTGTCTAGGCCACCGTATTCATCCCAAGCTTTTTTGGGGATGAGAAGAGAGTTGCCATTGATTAAGCCACGCATGAGTGCGTACTCTGGGTTGAGGTTTGCTAATTTCTCGTTTGCCGTAATTGTGGCCAAATGTTTTGATTTGTCGGAGATAATTTCGTAGTCAGAATATAAAATGACTTTTTTATTTTCAAGATGATGTTCTTTAATATAATCGATTTGGACTTCGACTTTGTTTGGGAAATAAGCGTCATCGTGGGAAAGCCAGGAGAAATATTTACCAGTCATCTTCTTGATGCCATAGTTGATGGCAGATGAGACGCCGCCATTTTGTTTTTTAAAATAGCGTATTTTATTGCCATAACTTTTGGCGATAGCGTCGGTTTTTCCATTATCGGTAGAGCCATCATTAACGACAATTACTTCTATGTTTGGGTAGGTTTGATTGATTGCGCTATCTATGGCATAACGCATGTAGTCTGCGCCATTGTACACTGGTATAATAATAGAAACTTTTTCCATATTATTTTATCCTTAAACGTTTCCTGATGAGTTTGATCAGTTTTTTGCGGTCATTTATGATAAGATGAGAGAATATTTTTGCATATTTTATTATCTTCATGTAGAAGTGCGGATCATGATAATTATTTTCGATGATTGTATTATAATAATCGAAGCATTTTTTGTTGTATTCATCTAATAAAATTTGTGTTTCTAAATCGCCATATTTTATTGGTAGGTTTTTATTGATTTTTTTGTTTTTAGTTTTATATAATAATTTTTCATATTGCTCGGACTGAGGAGGAAAGATTTTTTTAGTAAGTTTGTTTAATGTATTTTTGATGTTTTGAATATTTTCGCTGTCGTTTGACGTCTTTGTGGATGGGGTTTGGTAGATTTTGCGTTTGCGGGAAAGAACTTCTTTGTAGAGATTGTCAATGCGCTGATAATAGAGCTTGATATCGTAGTTATCTTTGACGATTTTTTTAGCTAAGAGACTGCGGCGTTTGCGGTCCTCGGAATCTTCTATGAGATGTTTGATGGCGAGCATGAGCTTAGTAGAATTGAGGTTTTCGGCGGCTATGCCACATTCTGGGGCGAAAACGACTGATGGAAGGGCGGTATTATTAAAACAGATTACTGGTTTGCCGCAAGACATAGCTTCGACGGCCATCATGCCAAAACTTTCGCCGATTGATGGCATAATGAATATATCGCAGGCATTGTATGCATAGGCTAGTTCGTCATCTTCTATGATGCCAAGATCTATGATTTTGTATTTAGATTTTACCTCGTTGAGAAGGTTTTGCTCTCCGCAAGTAATAATACTAACTTTTTGGTCTGTGTCGAGCTGCTTGAGCGCATCTACGAAGAAATTGGTACCTTTGAAGGCTTTTTGGGCGCGATGGAATAATACTATATGGTCGTCTGGGATGTGATATTTTTGGCGAGCTTGTTTTTTTGCTACATATGAAAACTTATGTATGTCTATACCAAATGGGATAACATGAACTCGTTTACCTTTTGTGAGAGGGCTTTTTTTGAACAGATTATACATATATTGAGTAGATACGACGTAATCTACATCAATATGATCATAGACTAGCTTTTTGAGTTTCCAAAGTTCGTGACTGTTGTCATTTTTGATTGGAAACATTGCATCTAAATGCGGGCATTTATGGCATCCTGTGAGATAAAAATTGCAATCCCCGAAATGGACACAGTGGCCAGTAAAATTCCAGGGATCATGAATACTAATGATTGAAGGCTTTTTATTACACATTTCGATAAGACTGAAAAATGAGAGTTTTGTATTATGGATTAGGTGAAAGTGAACGAGATCGGCATTCTGATAGACTTTTTTGTTGAGGATAGCGGGCGTTGCTGAAGATAAGCATGAATGTACGGAAAGGACATTGTCTTCAAAACTGAGCAATTTATATTCCAATTCTTGCTGTGAATCTAATGGGTAGATTTTGATGGCGTTGTCGTTATTGCTGGTTTTGTAAGTGCAAAGTTGGACGGCTAAGTCTGGGGTTGATTCGTTGATGTGGTTCATGATGTCATAGCCATTCCAAAGGCGTCCGGGCAGATCTAAATTGTTGATTTCTAGAATATGCTTTCTGGTGATATTTTGTGGTTTTAGCCCCAAGGCTTTAAAAAATGCTTTTTTGTTTTGCTCTGGGGTAAAGTACGCATTGAATAATTTAAGAGAGTTGCCTGTGATGGTATTGATAGTTTTGGGGGAGGCTTTGAAAATTATTTCTAATTGCTTCTTAACTTGTTGGAGATCGGTGGAGTTAAGTAAGAACCCACATTTATATTCTGAGAAGTCTTGATAAACTGGGCAATCTTCCTCGGCGTGGATAAAAATAGGTGTTTTGGAGGGAATATAAGTGATAATTTTGCTTGGGTAAGATTGTTTACTCACTATATCAAGCATTGCGTCATCAAAAAAGTAAGAACAATATAGTAGGTCGGCGGAACTTTGGGCCTCAATAAGTTCTGCTTGCGTGACATAACCTCCAAGGATGACGTGGTTTTTGTGGTTTTTGAAGACTTGGGGGGACAACCCAAAATATTTGATGACGATTTTTTTGTTATTGTAAGACCAATTGATGGAGTCGAGATATTTTAGAAGAGAATTAATCCCTCTTTTAGCGTAAGTTTGGCCTGATATAACAATGGTAAAAATATCTTTTCGTAATGGCTGCTTTTTGGCGGGAAGATTGTCCATGGTGTATGATGCAAAGACTGGCTGGCAGGGTATATTGTATTTTTTTGAGTAATATTCGTTCATTGGACGAGACGCTGTGATGATGCTGTTTGATTTTTTTATGACCTTGTCAAAAAGAGCGGTTAGCTCGGTTTTCTTAGCGTCTGGATATTTTAAATCGTGTAGTATCCATTCAAATGGGTCCCAAATTTGGACGGACGTAAAGACGGTTTGGTTATGCTTTTGAATATAATCTAGAATTCTAAGAAGAGTTTCACCTTGCATAGGACACCAGATAATATCTATGTGGTTTTTGCTAATATAATTAGAGATGCTTTTTGCAATAGCAGTTACTTCTTCGATATATTTGGCAGTGTTTTTTGCGTTTTCCGTGGGTTTGACGAAATCGAGGCGTTTGATCTTAGCGTTAAGATAATCATCATATTTTTCTTTTACTTCTGGGTTTTTTACGCAAGCACAAAATAAATTATATTTTTTTTCGTCTAGCAAGAATCTACAAAGTTGGCTGCTTACTAATGCACCTGAGTAGTTATCGCAGGGGAAGACGTCTGTAAGTAGTAAGATATTATGTGCAGGTTCCCCCATGCGCTATTTGCCCCAGACTCTGCGATTGACAATATTAGTATAGCTGCCAATGATTTTTAAAACTTTGTCAGAGATATTAGTATCACGATAAGCTTTGACTAGGATGTGGCTTTTGTCGATAGGGTTTTTGGTAGCGACTTCAATGGCAGAGATAATGGCATCTTTTTCGATGCCGCCACTAAGAGTAAAGGTACCGGCGTCTAGGGCTTCGGGGCGTTCGGTAGAGGTGCGAATGGAGACGCCAGGGAAATGCATAATGGCGGTTTCTTCTGCAAGGGTTCCACTATCTGACAAGACGCAGAAAGAGTTAACTTGAAGAGCATTGTAGTCGATGAAGCCGAGGGGTTCCAGATTTTTGACTAGGGGATTAAACTCGATGTGTTCGGCTACTATGCGTTTGCGTGTGCGAGGATGGCAGGAAAAGATGATTGGCATTTGGTATTTTTCAGCAATAGCGTTGATGGAATCGCAGACGGTATGAAACTTTTTGGTGTTATCGAGATTTTCTTCGCGGTGAAGGCTTAAGACGAAATATTTACCCTTTTCTAATTCTAGGCGTGAGCAGACATCAGAGTTTCTAATTTTGTTTTCGAATTGTCCGAGTATTTCCGCCATTGGTGAACCAGTCATGTAAACGGTATCTTCGCGGAAGCCTTCGTTGATGAGGTATTGCTTGGCGTTAGTGGAGTAGGCCAGGTTAATATCACTGATATGATCGACTAAGCGACGATTGATTTCTTCTGGGACATTTTGGTCAAAACAACGGTTGCCAGCTTCCATATGGAAAATTGGGATTTTAAGACGCTTGGCAGAATAAGCGGCGAGACAACTGTTGGTGTCGCCGAGAATAACTAGTGCATCTGGCCTAGTTTCGAGCATAAGGTCGTAGGTCTTAGCTATGACATTGCCGACGGTGTGGCCAAGATTATCATTGTCGCTGGCAGCTTCAAGGTAATAATCTGGCTCGCGAAGCTCAAGATCACGGAAGAAAACCTCATTTAGATTGTAATCATAATTTTGGCCAGTGTGGACTAAAATGACTTCATGGAATTGATCGAGTTTTTTAATGACAGCGCTTAGGCGGATAATTTCTGGACGAGTGCCGACAACTACCATAATTTTCATATTATTTATTAATCCTTTCTCGCAAAAGTGGATAGAGCTCAGTATGAGCGTCTGTCCATTCGCGCATATTTTTAATCATTTCATCATAGCTTGGAATTTCAAAATTGAATTTAGTGCTAGCAACTAGGCTTTTATCACATTGTTTATTGGGGTTGTCAATAATGTTAACGTCGGTAGGATAATACTTTGCGAAGAGGCGAAGCAGATCGGATTTTGCAATTTTGCTACCATTGGATACATTGTAAATGCCGGAGAGATTATTCTTAAGGCCGAGTTCGATGATACGGGCAAATTCTATGGTAGTGATGCCGGTCCAGAAGACTTGTGAATATCCGGAGATTATATCAGTTTGACGTAAAAACCACGGGAAGAGACTTTCGCCGTTTGGATTTTGGTCTGGGCCGATAATAGAAACTCGGAGAGTAAGTGTGCGATCGTTATTGACTTCGCCGAGGGCTTTGGTTTTGCCATAGAAAGACGTTGCGTCTGGAACAGATGCTTCGGTATAGTTGCCTGTGGTGCCTTCAAAGATGCAATCAGTGGAACGATGTACTAATTTAAAGGAGTATTTTTGCGAAAGTGAATCTAGATAATGCGGTAGAAAGCTATTAAGAAGGACGGCACGGGCATGGTTAATCTCAGAATCTTGTATGAGTGAGGCGATGCAGTTAATTACGGCGTCTGGTTGAATTTTTGCGATGGTTTCTTCAATATGGTGATAATCGTCATTTGATGGATCTGAGGATGATACGACTACCTCGTGGCCATGATCTTCAAAAAAAAGCTTTAACACATGCCCGAGCATTTGATCGAGGTCTAGGATCAGGATTCGCATTAGCTTTCTCCGCCAAATAGTTTGAGTTTCTGGAGGAGTTTTTTCATTCCTTCTATGTCTAGGCGTTCGGTGTTGTGAGAGTGATAATCTTCAACTTTATCAAAGTCAGCGTGACCAACATTTTCATATTTTTGATAGTTGAGATTACGGTCGTCGGCTTTAATGCGGTAATAATTGCCACAATCTTTAGCAGTGAGCATTTCTTCTTTAGTAACGAGGGTTTCGTAAAGTTTTTCGCCGTGACGAGTGCCAATGTATTTGATTTTGTGCCCAGGGCTTTTTAGCTCGCAGACGGCTTTAGCTAATGTATCGATAGTGGCGGCGGGAGCTTTTTGGACAAAGAGGTCGCCTTGTTCGCCATGTTCAAATGCATAAATTACGAGATCAACAGCATCATCTAAGGTCATCATAAAACGGGTCATCTCTGGATTGGTGATCGTGAGTGGTAGTCCTTTTTCAATTTGTTCACAAAAAAGTGGAATGACACTACCGCGAGAAGCCATAACGTTGCCATAACGAGTGCGGCAGATAATGGTGCTACTATTTTTAACTTCGCGCCCTTTAGCGATAGCAACTTTTTCCATAAGAGCTTTGCTCATGCCCATTGCATTAATTGGATAGGCCGCTTTGTCAGTGGAGAGGACAACAACGCGTTTGACTTTATGGTTAATAGCCGCTTCAAGGACATTTTCGGTGCCGAGGACGTTAGTCTTAACTGCTTGGATGGGGAAAAACTCGCAAGAAGGAACTTGTTTTAAGGCAGCGGCATGGAAGATAAAGTCAACTCCATCCATAGCATCATCAACGCTACGATAGTCACGGACGTCGCCAATAAAAAATTTAATCTTATCATTTTTATATTTTATTCGCATGTCCTCTTGCTTTTTTTCATCGCGAGAAAAGATGCGAATTTCTTTGAGCTCGATATCATCTTGCAAGAAGCGATCAAGCACCTTGTTGCCAAAAGAACCGGTTCCACCGGTAATTAGCAAGGTTTTATCCTTAAACAATTCCCGTTTCATTGTTTAAGTATAGCACGCTTTAACCTATTGGACAACCTTGCGCCAATTATCCCTGACTTGGCTAATGCTATATTTTTGGATGGCTTGATTGATATTTGATTGATATTCCAAGAGTTTGGCGTGATTATCTAGCAGGTCGATGACGGCTGAAGCCATTTGTTTTGCACTGGGATTTTGAATGAGGATACCAATATTTTTGGTAATTTGAGCACGGGCACCAGAAGCGCGAGCAAAGGCGATACAAGGAAGGCCATAGCTCATAGCTTCGGTTAAAACGAGGCCAAAAGCCTCGGTTTTAGATGTCATTACGAAGATGGAGCTATTGTAGTAATATTTTTGGATGTCGGATTGGTTGAGAAAACCAGGTAGGGAAATTACTTTTTCCAGATTAAAGGTAGAGATTTTGTGCTTAATTTGTGGCATGGTAATACCATCGCCGATGATTGTAAGGTGGACATTGGGTTTTTGTTTGTGTATTTCGGACATTACTTCGACTAACGTTTCGAAATCTTTTTCGGGAACGAAGCGGCCAATTGATAGAATATTATTGGAATTGAGGGTGGATTTTTTCGTAGGGATTTGGGCCAATGGATTATTGATGAAGATGCATTTAACACTAGTCAGAGATTGATAGAAGTCGCGAAGCTCTTTAGTTGATAAAATAAGGTAGTTAAATTTTTTTATTGATTTTAGAAGTGTGTGGACGTATTTTTGACTGTTTTGATGGTAATTATGATCAGTAGCAATTTTTGTTGCGTGGCCATGATAATATTTACCAACGAAAGAACTATAAAGAGCGCGGTCGGTAATAATATAATTGGTATCAAGACTTTTGAGAAAAGTTCGAAAAGCTTTGTGTTGACTATTATGAATACCGTAACGGCGTTTAAGTTCTTTAGGGATTTTGTACCATTTGAGAGATTTGATAAGATTTTTCATTGAGACTTCTTGGGGTTGCTTTGGTGTCAAGAAAGAGAGTTGGATATTTGACGGTAATGGAAAAGCTAATTTATCGGTAGGTTTGCCGTAATTTGCGGCTATTTCAACAGTAAAGTCATCCGAAAACATAGTTGCTAAGGTCGAGACGAAGCGCTCAATACCACCAGGCGTTTTAAGCTGCATGGTTATGATTGTAATTTTTTTCATTTTTTGATGCCGAGCATTTTATTGTATTCATCAGCGATTTTGGTTGCAGGGCCATCTCCTGTAATCTTGCCGTTTTCTATCAAAATGGCGCGACTACAGAATTTTTTGACACTTTCCATGGAGTGGGTAACTAGAATAACGGTTTGTTTATTGTCTTTGAGGCTAGCGAAATAATCGTTACACTTTTGTTGGAAAGCGGCATCGCCGACAGCGAGGACTTCGTCAAGGAGTAGAATATCGCCACGGGCGCGAATAGCAATGGAAAAAGCTAAACGAACTTGCATGCCACTAGAATAGTTTTTGAGTTTTTGATCCTGGAACTGTTCTAGCTCGGCGAATTTCCAAATATCGTCGTACATCTTTTCCATTTCTTCGTTTGAAAAGCCGAGAAGAGCGCCATTCATATAAACATTTTCGCGTCCAGTAAGTTCGGGATTAAACCCGACACCAAGCTCGATGAAAGGAATTAGACTGCCATTAATGGTGATATCACCTTTTTCGGGGTAGTAAATGCCAGCAAGAATTTTAAGAAGTGTAGATTTTCCGGAGCCGTTGCGACCAACGATACCGACGAACTCGCCTTTTTTAATTTCAAAATCAAGGCCTTTTAGTACTTTTTGTTCTTTATAGCCTTTGATGCCGCGTAGACGATTGAAAAAAGCCTGCTTAAGGCCGAAAGCTTGTTCGGTGGGGAGTTTGAAGCTTTTGTGTAAATCTTTGACGCGAATGGCTAAGTCGCTAGCTTCTTCGACTTCCGTACGAGTACCAATAGAACGTTTCATTAAACCTCCTCCGCAAAGAACTTAGATTTCCGACGAAAGGTGAGAGCACCAAAAATCAGAATAATGACGACTAGGATGACAGGGATAATGACGACAGGATTATGAATATAATTCCAAGCAGTGATGGTTTCTGTAGTAATAAGGTTAAAACGAATATCTTGAATGGCTTGGGCGATAGGGTTTAAAAGAATAATTTTAGCTGCGATGGTACTGGTATTTGCAACCATGGAAAGAGGGTAAATGATTGGTACGGCGTAGAAAAGAGCCTGTACTATAACATCCCAGATTGAGGTGATGTCGCGGAACTTGACGTTGATGGCACCAAGAAGAAAAGCAATGCCGAGGGAAAGTAGATAAAGTTCAAATATGAAAGGAATAATAAGAAACCAGCTCCAGCTTGGTGTGACACCATTGATAAGTGCAAAAATAATAATGACTACGAGATTGATCAGCATATTGATTACTGCGGTAAGGGTGGCGGAAACTACGACTATGTATTTTGGAAAGCTGATTTTGCGGAGCAAGTCACCTCTGTTAACGATGGCCTGAATACCTTGGGAAGTGCATTCAGTAAAAAAGCTCCACATGGTAGTACCACAGAGTAAATAAACTGGGTAATGTGGAATATCATTGCCGATGCGAAGAAGTTTAGAAAATACAATATAGAGAATAGCGAACATCATAAGTGGACGAAGTAAGGCCCATAGATAGCCTAAGACTGAACCTTGATAGCGGAGCTTGAAATCTGTTTTGGTAAGCTCTTTCAATAAGATTCGATTTTTACGATTCAAAACGCGGGGAATATTCATATACTATATTTTAGCACGTTTTTTAGAACGGACATAGGAAATGCGCCAGCGAAGGTGGACGAGGTGGAGCCAGAATTTTTCTTTAAAAGTAGGATGGGCCCCAAGCCACTTTTTGAGATTGTGGTAGGATTTTTGCCAGTTTTGCCAGTTCGTGGCGGCGGTTTTGATAGTGCTAGTTTCGGTGCCGAAATTGTATATATATAATGGTTCTAGCACGAAAGTGGGTTCGCCGCCACTGCGTTTTAAATAATCCAAGACGAATTTAGTGTCTTCGGCAAAATTGATGGACTCGTCAAATTTGAGAACTTTGGCGATATTAGCAAGATATAATTTATTAACGGAAGAGTACATGCGTCCGTCAATGGCAAGGAGATATAATATATAAGCCGCTTTAGATTCGTGTTTGCGACGACGGCGAACTGGATTAACATAGACATCGCTAGTAGACTTTTGACGAAGACGTTTGTAACGAATGCCACAGACCGAAATAGAAGTTGAAGCGTTGTAAGCGTGAAAGAGTGATTCTATAAAATTGGGGGCGATTTCGTCGTCGGCGTCGATGAAGCTAATATATTTGCCGGTCGCTTTGGCGAGTCCAGTATTTCTAGCGGCGGATTGACCGGCGTTTTTTTGGTGGATTACTTTAATACGGTGGTCTTTTTTAGCAAAGTCATTTGCGATTTTGCCGGAATTGTCAGTAGAGCCATCATCAATTAAAATAATTTCTAGATCTTGGTAGGTTTGTCCAATAATGGAATTAAGACAAGAGGGGAGATATTTTTCGATGTTATAAATAGGTACAATAATGGAAACTTTAGCGTTCATGAGATTATTATACCATTACTCACAGCCAATAATGCCTTTGCCATAAATGGGCTCGGGCAGATTCCAATTCTCTACGATATTAGCTTGGGAAAGGTCGATGATTGGTATGCGAGAGGGCGCGGTGGTGCTTGGGTTGATACAGATGGTGAATTCGTCGGAGGCTTTGATGTTGTTTAGGATAATAGACATTTCAAAACGGTATTTGACCAAAAGAATTAAATGGACAAGGACTGTAATTGTTGTAAGAATTACAACGCTTGTAGAAAGTATTTTGGAATGAAGATATGGTGTAAAGAGGCGAAAGATGATGATAATGCCAGCGAGGTATGCAGGAATAAGGATACGTGGCGGGGCCTTAACTAGCGATGCTCCGAGGATATGTATTGTGATAAAAGTAAAGAAAACTAAGAGGAGATTTTTGGTAGTGGGGGATAAATGCTGCCAAAATTTTTTGGTGAGAATTTTGCGGGGATATTTAGCAAAAATGAGACAAATGATGAAGATAGCAACTAGGGGTAAAATGACGAGCCCGAAATTATATGCTTCATGAAATAACAATTTAGGAATGTCGCTAAAAATTTCGTTAAGCGGCAAATAGTCGAAAACGGCGGCGTTGGCGTCTGTATAATGATCGATTCCAGATCCGGCGAACCAGCAGATGAGAAAACCTGTAATGGTGCCGATGATGCCGCTGAAGAACCATAATGGTGGAATATGAAGTGTTTTGCGTTTAATAATACAGAAGAGTATGACTGTAGCTAGGAAGGCTAAAGGTGTAATGGTGGCGGACATTCCAAAATAGAGACCGGCGAATAGCATTAGTATTGTTAAAAGTAATGGACGTCTATTGGCGGTAGAATTTGTGAGTAATTTGAGATATGGAATTGAAAATAGCATAGTAATGATAGCTAATGGTACATAGTTATGAATCATAGAGAATTCATGATAAAAAGCGCGCCCGAACGGCGTGATGATGAAGACTGCAAAGACGGCGCAAAAGATAAGAGAATCTTTAATAAGCAGTTTAGGTTTGCGATTTAGAGTTAAGTAAGTTGCTAAATAAAATACTAGTATAATTGCAGTAGCGTCTATGAGACGCAAGATGGTATCGGGTCCAAATTGGAATTGATAATCGTAAAAATCGATTATGCTCCATGCATACATATCGGTAATGCGAGAGTTGAATTGGAAGGCATTGGCGGCATCGTTGATGACATTGATTTCTACGCCGTTTCTGAAATTGCCGGCTCCTTGGAAATTGTCTTCGCAAGAAGTGGTGATAAGGAAAGTTGTTGAGATAGCGAAGATAACCGGCATAAGATAAAGTATTATTGAGAAGACTTGGTTTTTAGTGGGGAGATGGATTTTTTTAATGTAAGTATCGTCGAAAACGAATTTGTCATAGAAGAGATAGTTTAAGATCATAGTAATACAGGTGGTAAATACGAAAATGCCAGTCGATTCAATAAAATTATAATCAAATGGGAGATGAATGATAGATGAAAAATCAAAAGCGAGTTTGTAAATTGGTGTAATGGAGCCGAAGAGCCAAGTGAGAAGTGGACTGATGGCAAGACCTGTGATGCCGTTCCAGATGAAGAAGTTAATGACGCCGGATTTGCTAGGCGTGCGTTCTTTCCAGGTTACTTTAGAGTGAAGGATGTAGGCGAGAATAGTGGCCAGACAGTATGAGATGATACTGTCGATCCAGAGTAGCTCATTATCGTTAATGATGACGCGGGCAATGATTGTATAGACGATAAAATTGAATATGGTGAGAATGGCTCCAATAATTGTAAATTTGCCAACGCGTTTCATGTATACATTATAGCATGATATAATATGTGGTATGAGCAGAACGGTTTCGGTGATAGTGCCGGTGTTCAATGAAGAGGCTGGGATTTCCGATTTTTTAGACGAGCAACTTTCGCCGGTAGTTTGTGGATTAGCTTATGATGTTGAAGTGATTTTAGTAAATGATGGTTCGGACGACAAGACGCTAGAGAGAGTTAATAGGTGTAAATTGAAGAATGAAGTGGACTTTAAGTTGATTTCATTGGCGCGGAATTTTGGTAAGGAAATTGCATTGACTGCGGGGATAAACCATGCGAATGGCGATGCAGTAATCATAATTGATGCGGACGGGCAGCATCCGGTAGAAATGATCCCAAAAATGATAGAAAAGTGGGAGAGTGGGGCACAAATTGTGACGGCAGTGCGCGATGAGAATACAACTAGGCATAAACTGGGATCGAGAGTTTACTATAGAGCGATGAAAATGTTTGGTAGCAAAGATATAGTGGTGGGGGCGATGGACTTTAGATTGATTGATCGAGGAGTTGCTGATGAGTTTAATAAGTTTACCGAGCGCAATAGGTTGGCAAGAGGGTTGATTGATTGGACTGGTATACCGCAGGTTTATATTAAAGTAAAGACAAAAAATCGTATTAATGGCAAACCGACTTATAGTGCAAAAAAGTTGGCAATGCTAACAATGGATAGTTTGGCTTCTTCGTCAAGGACACCACTGATGGTGTTTGGTTATATAGGGGGTTTTATTACTGTAGTATCTTTGTTGTTGGGATTGTTTATTTTAATACAGCAATATATTTTAGGTGATCCTCTAAAATTGGATTGGAGCGGAGCGGTAGCGATGAGCGTATTTGTGTCGTTTTTAGTGGGGCTGGTACTAATATCACAAGCGATTACAGCGTTATATATTTCGCAGATACATACAGAAGCTAAGAGCAGACCATTATATATAATCAATAGGCGACAATCTTTTGGAATTGATAAGAAGAAAAAATGAAGAAGATATTATTGAGTTTCGATGTAGAGGAATTTGATTTGCCGAGGGAACATGGCATGGAAATTTCTCTTGATGGGGGGATTAAGGTTTCAGCAGAAGGCTTGGAAAAAATTTTGGATCTGTGTAAGGAATGCGAGGTTAAAGCAACTTTCTTTTGCACGGGTAATTTTGCTTTAAAGAGATCGGATTTGATAAAGCGAATTGCAAAAGATGGTCATGAGGTGGCATGCCATGGGGTAGATCATTTTAATCCAAAGTCTACGGATATAAAGGGTTCAAAAAAGATAATAGAGAAGGTTGTGGGTATGAGAGTTTATGGTTATCGGCAGCCGAGGATGTCCTCAATAGATTATAAGGAACTAGTAAGGTGCGGATATAAATATGATTCAAGTGTTAACCCGGCTTTTATTCCGGGAAGATATAACCATTTGAATATGCCAAAGACTCCTTTTATGAGAGAAGATGTTTTGGAGATACCGACTTCGGTGGTGACATTTGTGAGGGTGCCATTGTTTTGGCTAGCGTTGCACTTGTTGCCGATGAAGATGTATATTCGGATGGCAAGAATAGCGATTAGAAAAACTGGATACTTTGCAACTTATTTCCATCCATGGGAATTTGCCAACTTGAGCAATTTTGCAGTGATACCAAAATATATTCGACATAATAGTGGAGATAAATTGGTGCGACGTTTAAGTTTTTTGATTGGCGAGTTGAAAAAGTGCGGTAGTGAATTTGCAACATATAAAGAATTTGCAGAACAGTATATTGTGGGTATAAAAAAGTAGGGCAGGGGGTTATACTCTGGACAAAACTTGAGTTTTTTGGTATAATATACGCGCTTATGGAAGATAATTTTATTCGCGTGCGAGGTGCGCGGCAGAATAATTTGAAGGATCTTGACGTAGATATACCGAGAGATAAGCTGGTGATTATTACTGGTTTATCTGGGAGCGGGAAGTCGAGTTTAGCTTTTGATACGATTTATGCAGAAGGGCAGAGACGGTATGTGGAATCGCTAAGCTCTTATGCGCGAATGTTTCTTGGTGTGATGGATAAGCCAGACGTGGATTCGATTACTGGTTTGTCGCCGGCGATTTCGATTGATCAAAAGTCTACTTCGCGAAATCCACGCTCAACAGTAGCTACGGTGACGGAAGTATATGACTACTTACGTTTATTATTTGCGCGTGTGGGAGTGCCGCATTGCCCGATTTGTCATAAAGAAGTGAGTCGGCGGACGGCAGAAGATATTGTGAATGAAGTAATGAAATTGCCGTTAGGTTCTAAATTGATGTTGTTGGCGCCAATAGTATCTTCTAAAAAGGGTGAGTTTTTGCATATTTCGGAACAGTATATAGCGAAGGGGTTTTCACGAGTAAGAGTGGATGGAATTATTTATGCCTTGGATGAATTTCCGGAATTAAATAAAAATGAACGTCATGATATTGAAATTGTGGTAGATAGGTTTGTGCTGTCGCCAGATTTATACTCACGGATTAGCGGATCGATTGAACAAGCGTTGGAACTAGGGCAAGGTATAATTAAATTATTAAAAATTAACGATACGTCGACGGCGGTGGGCGAAAATAAGATTGGTGTGGAAAATACAGAAATTTTGACCTATTCGCAACGCTATGCTTGTCCGGATCATCCGGATGAATTAATACCAGAATTGACGCCGAGGTTGTTTAGCTTTAATGCTCCAGAGGGGGCGTGCCCGACTTGTACAGGACTAGGTTCAAGGATGGAAGTAGACCCGGAGTTGATATTTAATAAAAATTTGACGATTGCGGAGGGTGGGATTCGGCCATTTAATCGTGTGCAGCAAGATTCCTGGTGGTTGAAGAGATTGATGCAGGTGGGGGCGAAACATGATTTTAATGTCTATACGCCGATTGGTGAACTGTCTGAAGAAGCGCAGAATATTATTTTGTATGGTACTGGAGACGAGAAATATCAGATGAAGATTAGCGGGTCCGGAAGATTTGCAGACGGGACGGTATACGAGACGACTTATGAGGGGGTGATCCCGACTTTGGAGAGGCGTTATAATGATCCGAAAATTTCAGAATTTATGAAGCATGATATTGAAAGGTTTATGCGGGTGAGAGAGTGTCAGACTTGTCATGGGGCGAGGTTAAAACCGGCGGTACTTGCAGTGACGGTGCACGATCTTAATATTGTGGATATGTGTAATTTGGATGTGGATGCGACGTTGGAAATCTTGTCGCAGGATTTGGGTTTTACGGAATCGGAAGAATTAATTGCGAAGCCGATCTTGAAAGAGATTCGGGAGCGGGTGAAGTTCATGCAAGACGTAGGGCTTGGCTATTTGGAGTTGGGGCGTTCGGCAAATACTTTGTCTGGCGGGGAAGCGCAAAGGATTAGGCTGGCGACACAGATTGGGTCTGGGCTTCAGGGCGTGTTGTATGTGCTAGACGAACCTTCGATTGGGCTACATCAACGAGACAACAATAAGTTGATTGCAACTTTGAAACATTTGAGGGATTTAAAAAATACGGTGTTGGTAGTAGAACATGATGAAGATACGATGTGGGCTTCGGATTATATTATAGATATTGGGCCAGGAGCTGGGGTGAATGGCGGACGCTTAGTAGCTGCTGGCACGCCAGATGAGGTGGCGGCAAACCCTGATTCAATTACTGGGCAGTATTTGTCCGGCACAAAAACAATTCCGGTGCCAAAGAAACGTCGCAAGATTCGGGCTGGGCATGAGCTGGTAGTACGTGGTGCGCGGGAGAATAATCTGAAGAATATTGATGTACATTTTCCGCTTGGCGTGATGACGGTAGTTTCTGGTGTATCTGGAAGTGGAAAATCGACGTTGGTGAATAATATTTTGGCAAATGAACTTTTGGCGAGATTGCACCGGGCGCAGACGATATCTGGTGTTCACGAAAAGATTGAGGGGATTGAGAAGATTAATAAAGTAATTGTGATAGACCAATCGCCAATTGGAAGAACGCCACGTTCGAATCCAGCTACGTATACCGGTGTATTTAATGCGATAAGGGAGCTTTTTGCATCACAACCGGAGGCGGAAGTGAGAGGGTATAAAGCAGGAAGATTTTCGTTCAATGTAAAAGGTGGGCGCTGTGAGCATTGTCAAGGTGATGGCGTGAATAAAATTGAGATGCACTTTTTACCTGATGTATATGTGACTTGTCCGGCTTGCCATGGTAAAAGATATAACCACGAGGCTTTAGAGATTAAATATAAAGGCAAGGATATATCGGAAGTCTTGAACATGACAATTGATGAAGCGGTGGAGTTTTTCAAGAATATTCCGTCGATTGTGGGCAAATTGCGCACAATACAAGAAGTAGGATTGGGATATATCAGATTGGGACAGCCAGCGACGACATTCAGTGGCGGGGAAGCGCAAAGGATTAAACTGGCGACGGAGCTAGCAAGGCGGTCGACGGGTAAGACTTTATATATTTTGGATGAGCCGACAACGGGACTGCATACGGATGACGTGAAGAGGTTGCTTGCTATTTTGAATAAGTTGGTGGATGGTGGTAATTCAATGATTATTATTGAGCATAATTTACATGTGATAAAGTCGGCGGACTGGGTGATAGATATGGGGCCAGAAGGCGGACTAAAAGGTGGGCAAGTGGTGGCGGAAGGTACGCCAGAAGATTTGGCGCGAAGAAGTGATACGCCGACGGGTGAGTATTTGAAAAAGCTTTTGTAAAATATAAAGTTTATGCTAAAATGGGGGTATGGATTCGGGTCAGAATGGGAATGGTGGGGTAAGTAGCGGTTTTTCTGGTGCTGCAAATTCCGTTGGCAACCCGAATTTTGCTTCGTTTGAAGCGCCGCAGGGGGGGGGGCTTAGCGGGAATTCACAACCTTTTGCACAACGGCCAATAATTTCCTCAGGTGTGGGTGACGTCGTATTGACGCCTGATAGACCGGTGGGGAAGAAGAGGCGCTGGAAGACATTCTTTGTAGTTGGTCTAAGTTTGATAGCTATAGTAGCTGGTGCTTTTGTTCTTACAATGTTATTAAAAGAACAGAAAAAAACAGATGATTCAAATATATTAAAGTCTTCATTTAATGAGCTTACAAATTATGTTGTGTATGGGAGAGAGAGCGAAGAGAGGGTTGAAAGGGGGAAAATAGAAGATGGCTGGTACTATGCTTTTGAGATTAATGATAGTGCCGATAACCAAGAAGAGCAATATGTTACAAATCTGAATGGGAAATTCTCTGCTTTCTCGATGCTATATTATGAAAATGGTGGAGATTTGTCTCTTGATTCAGCAATGATATATTTTGAAGATTTTATGAATTTAAAAACTTTATCGTATGATGATATCTTGGCGTATTATATAGAGTATGGGTATGATGTGGCGGTAGAAAAAATAGAAAACTTTTATGCGATAGATAGTTACGACAATATAGAAATGAATAACTTAGTTGTCGCTAAGATAAAGTTGGCAGGGATTAACCTGGACTTTATAAATCTTGCTAACAGTAATGGTTGTTTTGCGGAAGGCTTGGTAGTTGTCGGATGCTCTTATTTAGATCAAGAACAATATAGCATATTGGAAAGTGAATATTCGGAAATTTCTAGAGATATCCTTGATTTAAGGAGGGAATTGCGGTTTGGCGTAGTAGAAGTGCTAGCGAATATATGGGATGAACTTTATGGTGAAAGCGATGAATAAAAGGATATATATTGGGTTGGTTTGCTTGGCTATAGCCGGCATCTTATTCTGTGGTAAGAATACATTTGCTCTTAGTAGTATGGAATCTGGAATGTTGAAGAAGTGGATGTTTGTACAATACTATAATTGTGCAATGCATTATGTTAATTCTCCTATTGAAACAGACAAGCAAAAAGATAGCGCAAAAGTATCGGAGGCTGTATTCATAAGCAATGATAAAGTGGCTTTGCCGTCGTTGGGTTATATGTTGCCTAGGGTTACAGACACGGTAAAGTGCAATGCGATATTAAATGGTGAGAATGATATAGCTGGGGTATTAGATTATTACGATGCCAGGCTCAAGGCTGTTACGTGGAGTGACTATGGTCAAGCACAAAATTTATTAGAAACGTTGGGTTATGTGGTCAAATCAAATGCTAACCAGGCATTCAAATTCCAGGCATTGTACTCGACGGTTTGTACTTCTGGTGCTGAGCTTTGTAAGTATTATCCAGACGATATTGTGACAGATAAAGTCGTGGCTACGGTTGAAATTACGATTTCTAGTAGTGATGTGGGAGGCAAGACATGCAGGGTTGTTGGTGACTTGCATTATTGTTATGGGTCTCAGTCGTGGTCGGTTGCTGATTGGTTGTTTGACTATGCATCGCCGAAATTAAAAATTCAATTTACTGATAATAATAAGCTAGAAATATATTTGCAAGATGCCAACGATAGTTATGGTAGTAAAGAAATAGAGCTGAAGGCTGACGTAGATGAGTTTTATAATGAAGCGAGGGAAGCTTTGCAAAATTTGATGTTTGTGCGTTCCATCACGATAGGTCATTCGGTTATGGGCGCTGCTACTTTGCAGATAAAATATGACCTGAATGTTTATTTTGATGATTTTAGGCTTGAAATTATAAATAGTGGGGCGCGTGGCGATTTTGTGTATCCGAGCTCGAAGTATTCAGTGATAAAACAGACTATAAAAACAATGTCGGGCATAGATTATTCAGCTTTAAAGTTTAATAATGATGAAATATATACTTTGTATTTTAATTATTTGGATATATTGACGAGGGGTCGCCCGAATGGTTTTACTTGTTCTCCAAGTAGTGTGGCTAATTTGACCCCAGTGATGTTGCTTGGTGGTGAAAATGGAGAGAAGAGGACTTGCTATGCCAACTTGGCAAATCATGATCTTAATAAAAAGGAATATGCTAGCCCAAAGTATACTGGAGATCGCTATCGAGAACCTTACACATATATTGAATATGTGTCATTGAACGATATTATTGATTGGCTTGGTTCAGTAGATGTAAGTACATTAGGTGGAGTAGCTGATTTGGCCCCGAATTCGGGTGTTGACTATCAGCCAGATCAGCCGGAGCCAGATCCTTGTTATGAAAATTCTGGATCTTTGGGATGGGTACTTTGCCCGATACTTGATAAAGTTTCGGAGGCGTTAGATGGACTTTATACTAATGCTGTGGAGCCATTTCTCGTAGTGAATCCAGAACTAGTGTCTTCAAATAGTGGTACGTATAATGCTTGGCAAATTATGATTGGTATAGCTAACATATTGGTGGTCATTTTCTTGTTAGTAGTGATTTTCTCACAACTGACTGGCATTGGTATAGATAATTATGGTATAAAGAAGGTTTTGCCAAAGATTATAGCCGCGGCAATACTGGTTAATCTGTCGTATATAATTTGTCAACTGGCAGTAGATTTGTCTAATATTTTGGGTAATTCGTTGAATTCTTTCTTAAGCAATATTGAGGTTAGTGGGTTAAACTCGTCGTTGTCTTTGGATGGCGTCAGCACTGAAATACAAGTTTCTTCTGATAATGCGGCGTGGTTTAAAGGTTTATTCACGGTCGCCGGCGGTGGTCTTGTTGGAGTTGGCACAGTAGCGTTGGCAATGAGCGTTGTTAATAGCGGTTGGTTCGCCGGGTTGGTTTTACCGATACTATTGTTCTTTGTAGTCGCATTGGTAGCGGTCTTATTCTTCTTCATATTGCTTGGTGTGCGCAAGGCGGGAGTGGTGATATTGGTAGTACTTGCACCACTGGCGTTTGTGTGCTATATGTTGCCAAATACGAAGAAGTGGTTTGACAAATGGTTAAAAGCTTTTGAGGGATTACTATTACTTTATCCTATATGTGGCTTATTAATAGGTGGTGGGCAGTTGGTTTCGAAGATTTTATTGACAGTGTCTGACGATTATATTATGTACTTTACTGGTTGTATAGTGTTGGTGGTACCGTTTTTCTTCATACCAACATTATTGAAGGGGTCTTTTGTGGCAATGGGAAATATTGGTGCGAAAATATCTGGCTTCGGGAAGGCACTTGGGGCTAGAGGACGTGGCAGGTTGGATGGTGCGGTTAGGGGTAGTAATTGGTTTAAATCTCATCAAGCGGAAATTGCGAGACAAAATCAGGAGCGGACTGCAAGCCGTACAGTCCGGCGATTAAATGCGAAGCGGGACCGTAATGGTGGTGAGTTAAATGCAAGGGATACGCGTAGATTGGCGCGGAGCCAGGAATCGTTGGATAAACTTCAGAGAGAAGATAGGGCAGCGCGTACGGTATTGTCTGAGAGTGAATTTGCAAATAGGACGATGCCAGAGCTGCAGACTGCTTGGGAAGAGGCTTTTGATAGTGGTGATACTGAGAGATTGGATGCGCTTACAAATGTATTGACCATGAAGTATGGTTCGGGTGGTGCAAAATTTATAGGAGACGCTCTGTCTAGGAAGAGAGTTGTTACTGGTGTAGACGCAAGCGGTCGCCAAATGGTGAATCAGAATTACGTTAGGTCATTACGTGCGTTGCAAGATAACATGAACCATAACTCTAATTTTGCTGGTAATATGAAGAATAAGGCTTCTGATGCGTATGCTATGATTTCAAATGCCGGTATGTATCATAATGACGCTACTGGACAGAATGAATATAGAGACTTAAGCCATTTTTCGGCAAATAATAATATCTCTACGGATTTGAAGGACTGGTCTACGCAGTCTGCGTCTACATTGCAGCGTGCTATAGATAGCGGTGCTCTGTCTGATGAGATGGTTGAGAGCTTATTGAGCAGTACGGACCCCTCAATACAATCTGGTATACAAAGTGATGCTGGCAAGAGGGACGTGTTACAGGCGCGTATGTATAATATGGCTCACAACCCGTCTGGAGTTGGGCCGAGTTTGCCAGCTGGGACAGCAGCGCAGCAATATCGTGCGGAGCAGGCCAGGACGCAAAATGAAAATGAGTTATTTATTTCTCATGAGAGGGATGCAGAAAGAATTGGTAAGACGACGATTACTGTTAGCCCAGGTAGCGTGATAACTGGTGCTCCTGCAGTAACTTTTGAGGGGTATGCAGTTCCAGCTGGATTTAATACCGGAGGAAGTGCTCCGGTGAGAAATGCGGACGGGCATTGGATTTATAAGGATAGCAGCACTAACAGAGAGTGGAATGCAACTACGGGACGGTACATGCCGCCATCGACGCCATAATTGTTTTACTTCTCTTATGGAGGCTAGAGATGGATTCATTAACTAGCCTCCATAAGAGGGGTAAAACTACTATATATTATATGTGATATAATGAAGAAAAGGAGTTTTATGCAAAATATTACAAAAATTTTTTTGGTTTTGAATTCGGGGTCGTCGAGCGAAAAGTTTTCACTTTATGAAGGTGAGGACGAGGTATGTTCATTATATTTTGAGGGCATAGAAGAAAATGGCAATAAACAATTTATTTGTACGATTACGCGAGCGGATGGTTCAGAAGAAGTAGTAGATAAAAAATGGGACTCTCTTGATGTGGCATTCAAAGAAGCAAAAGCAATCTTTGAGAAGGAAGGTTTCATTAATGAAGCCCATCCTTTAGACGGTATCTTAGTGCGTGTGGTGGCGGCGGGAAAATACTTTTCGCAGAATCATATTGTAGACAATGAGACAATGCGTGAACTTGAGAAAGTACGAGTGACGAATCCATTGCATGTACCTGGTACGGAGCGAGGAATTAAAAATGCGCGCGAAACTTTTGCCGGGGTGCCGGTGTTGGTGATGTCTGATTCGGAAGCTTTGACACGAGATTCACGTAAGGATACAGAGTATGCCTTGCCGCGTGAGATTATTGAAGAGTTTGATTTAGGTCGTTGGGGTGCGCACGGGGCATCTTATGGTTATATGATGAGTCGGATTCCGGAACTAGGTTTGCTTGAGAAGAAGATGGTGGTGTGTCATTTGGGCTCTGGGTGTTCGGTAACGGCATTGGTGGACGGTAAGCCAGCTTATACTTCGATGGGCGAGACGCCACTTGAGGGTTTGATGTCTTCGACAAGGACGGGCTCGATTGATCCAACGATTGGTGCATTGCTTGGCGAGAAGTTGGGTGCAGCCGAGGCTATTAAGCTGATGAATAAACAGTCTGGTCTTTTGGCGATGGCAGGATCTAACGATATGCGAGAGATTATTGCAGGGGCAGAAGAAGGGAATCAAGATGCGGCGGCAGCTTATAATTTGTTTGTAGATGGTGTGGCTGGTAAGATTGGCGAGTTTGCGGCGAAAATGGGTGGCATTGATGCGATTGTTTTCACGGCGACAATTGGTGAACGTTCAATTCCAATTCGTGGTTCTATTATTTCAAAGTTAGAGTTCATGGGCTTTAAGATAAAGAATGATGTGAAGCTGGATAAGACTAAAGGTTATGCTAATGCGGCTGAAGATGGGTCGAAACCGATTTATATTATTCCGACCAACGAAGCGGCTTATATGATTAAGAAAGCATCTGAACTTATAGATGGCCTGGAAAAATGATCAAGTTTCCGAATTGGAAACGGAAAAGATACTTGAAATTGCCAAGGAACAGGTGGGTGCTCCGGGTGATTTTGTAGAATTAGGTTGCTATAAGGGGGATACGTCGCTTTTGCTTGCGGAAGTTTTGAAGGGCTCAGGGAAGGAACTATGGATTTATGATTCGTTTGAAGGGCTGCCGGAGAAAGGTAAAGAAGATATATCAGTAGCGGGCGATGCTTTTAGAGGTGGCGAATTGTTTGTGGCAAAGAGGGAAGTAAAAGAAAGGTTTTTAAGGTCTGGTTTGCCGGTGCCAAGAATCAAGAAGGCATGGTTCAAGGATTTGGAAATCGTAGATTTGCCAAGTGAAATTACCTTAGCGTTTTTAGATGGAGATTTCTATGATTCGATAAGAGATTCATTGAAGTTGGTAGAAGGGAAGCTAAACAAGGGGGCGGTAGTAATAGTGCATGATTATAATAATGAAGCATTACCGGGTGTTGCAAAGGCAGTGGACGAATGGCGGGCAGGAAAGAATTTAAAGACAGAAATTTACCAGAGCATGCTGATAATTAGATTAGTGTAGTATGCTAAATTAGCACTCGGATGTTTACAGTGCTAATTTTTGTGCTATAATGTGAATAGAAAAGGAGATAATATGGCATTAAAACCTTTAAAAGATAGAATTGTGGCAGTAGTAGAGAAGCCGCTTGAGAAGACTAAATCTGGAATTTTGTTGGGAGAAGCGAAAGAAAAACCAGCTTATGCGGTAGTGGAGTCGGTAGGTCCAGAGGTGAAGGGGGTGAAGAAAGGGGACAAGATTGTATATAAGGAATATTCTACGACAGAAATAAAATTGGACGATAAAGATTACGTGATTGTAAAAGAAGAGGACGTGCTGGCTACTTTGTAGATTGTGGAAAACTCTGTGGAAAAATTAAAATAAGGAGAGAAAATGGCAAAAAAAATTTATTATGAAGAGGAAGCACGAGAAAAGGTGCTTTCTGGCGCAAAACAGTTATATGATGCGGTAAAAGTAACGTTTGGACCGAAGGGTAAGAACGTAATTATTGAGAAGGAATATGGCGCCCCAGTGATTACGCATGATGGCGTAACGGTGGCAGAAGCAGTGGAGCTTGCAAATAAAGATGATAAGTTGGGTGAAGCGATAGGAGCAAAGCTGATTAAGACTGCTGCACAAAAATTGAATAAGGTAGCGGGTGATGGTACGACTACTGTGACAGTGCTGACCTATAATATTTTGAACGAGGCGAACAAATTGATTGCGGCGGGCGTAAACCCAATGGGGCTCCGCCGTGGTATTGAAAAAGCGGGTGCAGAAATTGTGGCAGAAATTGACAAGGTATCCGAGAAGATTGCCGGGGATGATAAAAAGGTAGCAGAGGTAGCAACGATTTCGGCTGGTGATGAAAAAATTGGTGAATTGATTGCGGAAGTAATTTCAAAGATTGGCAAGGATGGTGTGGTGACAGTAGAAGCTGGGCAAGGTCTAGAAATGGAACAAGAAATCGTGGAAGGCTTTAGTTATGATAAGGGATTTGCTTCGGCATTTTTCGTGACAGATGTGAATCGCCAGGAAGCGGTGTTTGACAAGCCGGTAGTATTAGTGACTGATCGAAAAATTTCGGCAGCGAGTGATATTTTGCCGCTTCTTGAGAAATGCGCACAAGCCGGTAAGAAGGATCTTGTAATTATTGCTGAAGACGTAGAAGGTGAAGCGTTGTCGCTTTTGGTTTTGAACAAGCTGAAGGGCGTATTCAATTCGCTAGTTTTGAAGGCGCCGTCATTTGGTGAGCGACGTAAAGAGGTTATGGAGGATATTGCTATATTGACCGATGCGACTGTGGTATCCAATGACAAAGGTTTGAAGTTGGAAGAGGTAGGTCTAGAAGTGTTGGGCTCGGCTAACAAAGTGATTGCAACTAAAGATGAGACTACAATTATTAAGGGCGCTGGTAGTGCTAAGGCTGTGGCTGCGAGGATTGAGCTAATCCATGCACAGGCGGAACTTGTCAAGACGGATTATGAGCGTGAAGAATTAGAGAAGCGAGCAGCGGCATTGTCCGGTAAGGTGGCAGTGATTAAGGTGGGCGGCGCTACGGAAACGGAAATTGATGAAAAGAAATTCCGCGTAGATGATGCAGTAGCGGCGACAAAAGCGGCTTTGTCTGAAGGTATTGTGGCTGGTGGCGGTGTGACGCTTGTAAATCTTGCTGGCAAATTAAAAGACGAAGACGATGGGACTAGGATTGTAAAAAATGCTCTGAAAACACCGTTTATTCATATTGTCGAGAATGCTGGCCTTAATGCTCAGGCTTTGCTAGCCGAAGTCGAAAAGGCTAAAGATGGCTTTGGCGTAAATGTGATGACGCCAGAGAAAGGATTGGTAGACTTAAAGAAAGCTGGCGTAATTGATCCGGCAAAGGTAACAAAAGAGGCGGTTAAAAATGCTACTTCGATTGCGGCGACAGCGATTACGATGGGGGCGCTTATCTGCGAAATACCAGAAGAAAAACCGGCTACTCCTGATATGAGCGGAATGTATTAAAAAATAGCCCCGAAAGGGGCTATTTTTACATCTTATCGATGGACTCTATGAGATAGAGAAGGGCTTCGGCGCGTTCGTGTTCATCTGGAATTTCAGTAGCTGCTCGGTAAGCTGGTTCAAGCACGGTATAATCACGAAGATTTTCAAACATGTCGCGGTAGATATGGAATTTTTGCGATGGTGTGAGGTTGATTTTGTCCATGAGGGGTACAAGATCTCTAAGGGCAGCTTCCTTGACTTGGTGCATACCGAGACCAGTATGAGTAGGGGTGGATTCAATGACCGCGGCGGTTGATTCGGCAGTAACCGGTTCTTCAGGAGTTTGATCTGGGGCTATAGGCGTGGCATAGTAACTGAGATCCGGCATTTCTTGGCTAGGAACGGTGGGGGCACCTAGATTAGGCATGTTAGCT
This sequence comes from uncultured Candidatus Saccharibacteria bacterium, assembly GCA_964561295.1. Taxonomy (GTDB): domain Bacteria; phylum Patescibacteriota; class Saccharimonadia; order Saccharimonadales; family Saccharimonadaceae; genus Nanosyncoccus. The sequence continues at coordinate 32,808 of CAZLPA010000004.1, forward strand.
GAATCAAAAGGAGAAGCTGGGGCTGGCATGATTGGCTGTGGATCTGGGAATGGACCGACTGATTCGGCTAAAGAACCATCATCTCCTTCTGGTACCGAGGATGGTGCAGCGACTGGGTCAGAAAAGACTGGATCGGTATTAGTATTGTTTGTAATGTCGTCTATAGCTTTTTGTAGATCGTTATCTACGGTTGAGTTTTGATTCATGAAATGCCCACCTTTATATTATACTTATGTTTATAATAGCACGAAAGGATTAAATACGCAAGAAATTTACGATCTTATCTAGGAAATCAAGTTTAACCTCTTCCATGGGGAGGTGATTGCCGAGTTGATCGACAATGGCTTCGCCACTACCTTCGGGGAAATAGATTTTGACCTGGAGGCCAAAGCGTTTTTTAGGTATAAGGACGGCAGAATAATGAGAGCCTTCTTTCAAAATACCGAAAGCACGATATTCCTCGTATTTGTGAAGGGTTTTTTCTTCAGTAAGGCCAGAATTATCTAGCTCATAGTGAATTTTACGAGGCGGTCGTGAAGAGTAAACAAGGATAGTAATGACACTGAGAATGACAAGAATGAGGAAAGTCCAAGCGCTGAAATAAACAGCCAAAGCCGAAAGCGCAGCAGCGATGACAAATAGGCCGATGTACCACCAAGTGTTATGGTCGCGAATGATGTATTCTTCGGCTTCCCAAGAGACTGGCTTTAATGTTTTTACCATAAGTTGATTATAGCACAGTTTTACAAAAAAGAGTAAAATGTGGTAGAATGAGATGTACGGAGGGTTACCCAAGTGGCTGAAGGGGACGGTTTGCTAAATCGTTAGGCTGGGGCGACCTGGCGCGGGAGTTCGAATCTCCCACCCTCCGCCATGTTCTGGAGGAACATGTAAAAGCGAGATATCGGATTTCGCGCTAGCGCGCTCAATGCGAATCTCCCACCCTCCGCCATTGATTTTTAGTAAGCTATGTGGTATAATGTAAGTATGAGAAGGATTTTGAGAGTTATTTTACCAATATTAATGTGTGGGGTTTTTGCGGTAGCGACGGTGGCAAATGTGTCGGCGTTGACTTTGCAAGAGGGCGCACAAGCGGCGCAGTGTGACGGCTGTCCGTCGGATTTATTTGGTGACGCTGGAGTTTTTCGCCAGGTGACCAATACTATTCTTTACATTGTCGGCATTATTGCGGTAATTATGTTGATTATTGGTGGCATTAAGTATGTGGTTTCTGGTGGTGATTCTAAGAAAGTGACGGATGCAAAGAATACGGTGCTTTATGCGATTATTGGTTTGGTAGTTTGTTTCTTAGCCTTTGCGATTGTAAACTTTGTAATTTCGGCGTTGCCGTCTAGTGAGAGCGAGGCTGGCTTCTTAATCCAGGCTGCTAATTGCAAGTAAGGCGATGATGATTTTATGAGCTCCGGCTTGCCGGAGCTTTTTGACGGCAGCTTGCATACTTGCTCCGGTAGTCCAAACATCATCTAAGAGGACATAGGTGGTGTTGGGATTGATTTCGATTTTGCTGTTGACGGAATAGGCAGAGTTGGCTTGGGCGAGACGAGTTTGGCGGTTTGAGCCAACTTGGATGGTGTTTTTCTCGCGAAGTAAAAGGCGCTTGACTTTGAGATGGCGGAGTCTAGCTAACTGTTTGGCGAGCATGAGAGTATGATCTAAGCCGCGAGCGCGGATGTGGGACGTGGCGGTGGGCAGGGGTATAATGACGGCATCCATGGGCAACTCTGGAAGACAAATTGACATGAGTTCGGCGAGTTTAGGGCCAATGGCGCGAACGGAATTGTATTTAAAATCGTGGATGAGGAGGTCGAGAAGACCTTCGCGTTTGCCAATAGCAAAAATAGGTGGGAAGTTTTTGGGTTTTTGGGCGGGCTGAGTGGGGACGTGATGTGAAATGATGTGATTTTTACAACGGTCGCAAAGTACATCACCAAGACGCCCACAACCCCTACAGGAGTGGGGAGCGAGAAGGTCTAGGGGGTTCAAAATTGTTGTGTTTTTTACAATAAAATTCATATTTCTCTTGATTTTACTACCAAGATGATTTATAATAAAGCATAACAATATAAGTGGAGGAAATATGGCTCGTACAAACAGTGACGATTTGCTGATGGAGGATGATCTCGCCGCTGCTTTCTTGGGAGGCGATGAAGATGTCGTGGCTCCAAAAGAAGCGGAGGAGGAAGTTCCTCAAGAATCTAGCGAACCAGTAGAAGATGAGTGGGAAAACGCCGACGATTTTCCAGGACAACTCGCTGTAGATGTCTACGAAACCGCCGACAAATTAGTAGTTAAGGCTCGGACTGCCGGTATTTCAAAATCTGATCTTGATGTCAGTATTTCCGACAATATTTTGACGATTTCGGGTGTATTATCTGGTGGAGAAGATGAGCAGACGACGCGTTGGCATATTCAGGAATGTTATTGGGGTGAATTTTCGCGAACGATTGCTTTGCCGGTGCAAGTGCGCGAGGATGAGAATAGCGTGAAAGCTGAGCTTAAAGACGGCGTGCTTACTATCACCTTTGAGAAGGAAAAGGCTGAAGCACCGAAAAAGATTGCGATTCAGTAAATTGGTAAGGTCGTAAAAATATCTCCCCTAGGGGGAGATATTTTGTTTGAATCGAGAAAGTTTTAGGCTTTGCCGATAACATTGGCGATGACGAAGTTGACAATAGCGAATGCGAGAGCAACTACGACAAGACCGATGACACCATAGAGTATAGTATCCTTGGCTTTTTTAACTTTACCGGCATCACCAGCAGAGGTCATGTAGCCTACGCCACCGATGATAATAACGACGACTGCTACTACGCCAAGTACGCCAATGATGGCATTGAGGATATTAGTAATATTGCCGGTAAGATTTTCGTTACCAGTTGGATTAACTTTATCCGGGGAGGTAACTGCTAGAGTGGTGATGATATTCTTCATTTTAGTCCTTTTACTTATTTAATATTATTTTATAACTTTTTAACTGGAAATGCAATATGTTTTATGGGGCAGTTAGGCTTTGCCGATAACATTGGCGATGACGAAGTTAACAATAGCAAATGCGAGTACACAAATAATAAGGCCGATGCAGGCGTAAAGTATAGTATCCTTAGCTTTTTTAACTTTACCAGCATCGCCGGTAGAGGTTATATAACCGACACCGCCGATAATAATGACGATAACTGCCACAATGCCAAGAGCGGCGATAATACCATTTAGGATGCCTACTATGGCATCGGCGAAATCATTTGTGCTGCCGGTAGGTGTACAGCCGGCAGCGTCTTTAACTGATTGCGGTACATTACAGTTGCAAATGTCTGTACAGGCATCGTCAGCGAAAGCGATGGTTGGTGTAAAAACAAGACTAAGGGTCGCAATAAGTGTAGCGATAATTTTAATGATTTTAGTTTTCATGATACTCCTTTGCGATTAATGTTTGATTGGCGCTAGCTGTAGGGTTAGCGTCGTTAATAATATTTGAAACGAAAGTAACAATAATCTCAGATAATGCTACTACGGCGAGACCAATAAGAGCATAGATGATGGTGTTCTTGGCTTTTTGGAGTTTGCCAGGATCGCCGGCAGAAGTGACGTAACCAACACCACCGACAACAACAAAGATTGCGGAAACGACGCCGGCAATACCGATGACCCAGTTGATGAGGTTTTTGACAAGGGTGACGGCATCGACACATCCGCTACCGGCGGCGCAGTTATCCGAGAATGCGCCGCTACCTTTGAGTAGGGCA
>CAZLPA010000005.1:0-22266 GCA_964561295.1 uncultured Candidatus Saccharibacteria bacterium
TGAATTGTTGTTGTATCGTCTAAATCTTTAACTTTAAGTTCATAATTATTGTTCATTTTAAGTTCCCTTTAAATTATAGAGGGGCAAATAGCCCCTCTAATTTATTTTAAAAATTATTAGCCTTCGCCGCCTGTGGTTTCTTCGCTTCCGCCTGCGGTTTGTGCAGGTGTAAGAACAGCAAATGGGAATCCGTTTGCCCCTGCTCTTCTTGTAACAGGTTTTGCAAGCTGATAGCCTAAACGCATTACAACACGCAAAGCAACCATATCTTGTTGGGCAAGATTCAATGTTGTACCGTTACCTAAATCAATACAAGCCTGGTCTAAGACTTTGTATGTAACATCCTGTCTGATTGCATAAACTGCCTTAGAGAAATCACCTGCAACCATTAACACATTTGCAGGGTTGAATACACCTGAATTGTCGTATTCAATAGGTCTGCCTACGATTGTGTCAGAATATCCTGAGTTCAATGCAGGTACATAAATCGGTTGTCCGTCGGTTGCTCTCAAATCTCTTAAATATGGAGCAAATGAGCCGTCTGCTAAGAAACCGTTTACTCTGTAACCGTCATTTTCAACCAAAGCCATAAGACCGCCTACACCGATAATGTCAGAAGCGACATCTCTGTTTGTGCCTACTGCGATTGTATGGTTTGCGGTAGTTGCAGCAGGAACAATAGCAGCACCCCACGCATCAGGTTTGTTTATACCGAACAAGATTGCTTGGTCGATTGCAATGCCTAATGCTTCAACTATTTGAGGTCTGATTTCTGCCCAAATATCATAATCGGCATCATCTAATACAGCTTCTGTAATCGGAACGATTACGGCTAACTCTTCGGCCGTGATTGTTACTTTATCCCAAGCTGCATTGGTTGTTTGCTTTTTGGTAATATCGGGGTCTGTACCCTCTGTAGGTGTTCCCGGATTAAGAAAATAAGCATTTGCCAAAGCTGATGTTACCGGGATTGTTCTTTGTTTCGCAGTCATATTAGGTAATCTACGCATTAAAGGTAATAGTTTTGAAGCGGTAGGAACTTCTTTTAAAATTTCCCTTGAAGTTTCAACAGGGATTAACGCATCTGCGTTTGTTCTTGTTATGTATGGCATATTAAAATCTCCTTATTATTTATATACAAATTTTCTTACCTCTTAACATTAGGTAAAATGGGTTATTTATACCCACAGAGGCCGCGAATAGCATTATTTATAGTTCTATTCGGGTCTTTGTCAGATATTTTTCCGTCTTTAATTTCAGGTTTACCCCCTAATTTTTCAAGTTCACTCTTTTTAAATTTTTCCAGAGCCGTCTTTGCACTTTCATCCGCTCTTGATTTCAAAAGATTTGCAAACTTTGTGGCTTGCAATGTAGGGTCTTTTTCATCGATAATTGAAATGAACTCATCAGGGTTTAAACCAACTTCTTTAAATGATGTCCTGAATGCTTCTCTTCGTTCAAATTCACTTACTTTTGCTTTGTAGGCTTCGAGTTGCTCTTTTTCCGTTTTAGAATTGAGATTGTTTAACTCTTTTTCCTTTAGCATTTGAGAGATTTTAGAGTCTTTTCCTGCACTCTCTTTTTTCAATGTTTCAAACTGTGCTTTCAGTTCATCAAACTGTGCTTGAATGTCGGTATTATTACCGCCATTGTCATTGTTGTTTTGTCCGTTTGTGTTCAAATCTGCCGTATTTTGTCCGTCAGAATTTGAGACACCACCGTCTTGTTGTGTCATAAATTACTCCTTTTGTTATGTGTACCAACCGTCAAATAATCCTTGACAGCTCAAAAATTCTTAATATAGGGTTATTTTTTTACGTTAAATGTGTTATAATATTCGTATGGCATTGAATTATGAAACATTAAAATGGTTATTTGATAGTCCTTATTTTGTGCCGGAATTAGATAACTGGCACTTAAAAGAGGAAGCACCGGAAGATTTAAAAAATAAATTTAATAAATGGAAAAAAGAAAACTTAAATGGTAGAGAGTAATTCAAAAAGATATGTACCAAAAACTTTAGCCAATTTCCTCGGTTTTGTGCTTTCCAGATATTCTGCAAAGGCTTGAGCAAAGAATTCATTTGAATTCTCAGTCGCACCTATACTTAAATTATTCATTATATATTTTGTTTTTTCGTTAGCGGTTTTTCCGTTGAACCCTGCCCTTTTTAAAACATTATCTCTAATGCTACTACTTTTTATCCCTGTTTTTCTTTCGATATAAAATTGCATAGAATGTCCCAATTCATGAGTTATTAAAGATTTATAAGTAGTATTTTTAGGGTGGATATTTCTTGCCACGTTGTCATTATATGTTTTTGTTAATAGTGTTGAATTAGTAAATAGTTTTTTATCTAAGTGTATCGATGTAATATTTGCAAGATTGTCTGCAAACCCATTGTTTGTAATATTGTTTGCTAATTGAATTCCGACTCCCCCTTTTATTTGAGGGTATCTATTAAATACTTTATTGGATGCCACATAAATATTTTGAGCAATTTCTAAAGGAACACCATTCAAATCAATTTTTCCTGAAAATTCTCCAAGTTTTTTTATTTTGCTTTCGATTTTCTGAACTTCTTGAATGTCTGCTACATCTTGTATTGACTGATAATCAATATCTTTAAAAAATTGAGCATCTTCTCTGTTGATATTTCTTGCTGCTTCTCGTTCTTCCCTTAACTCCTCTCTGTTCTCTTTTGCTTCCTTATCGGTCAAAAATACGATTGTGCAAGTTTCTCTGTCATTAATGCACCATTGAGCCGGAGCAGTTCCAAGCCTGTAATATTTACTATCGGGATATAAAAATTCCCCTTTTGCGTTGCTAATTTGTCCGTTCATTTCTCTTGATTGCTCTCTTGTTCTATCGTCAAGAGTTGCAAGCAGTTTTAAACGTGCATTCGGGTATCTTTGCTTTAATTCGTCAAATTGGTCGTATTTAGCAAACGCATTCATCCGCATTACTTCGGTACGTGCTATTCGGTATGTTTCATATATTGAGCCGTTACGGTGTGCAAATTTCCCGCTTTCAATGAGTTTTTTTGATTTGTCGGTCAATCTGCCTTGTGCATCACGAAATCCCATAACAATATCAACTTTTTTTTGAATGTCTTTTATTGCAAGTCCGTCATTTCTTCCGTCAGCTATGATTTTAGTTATCGCGTCCGCTGCCTTTTGACTTCTTACCGACACGGATTTTTCAGTAAATACTCTGTTTGTGTATTTAAAAGCCGATGTTTTCGGTAAAACCTCATAATGTTTTGCAGGGGGCAGGCTTTCATCAAGCAACTTTTCAACAAGTTTAACATTTTTGTCTTTGGCTTCATTCAGGGCGTCTATTATCATACCCTTTAAGCCTGTATATACTTTGCCATACTCAGCATAGATATACTTATTCATTTTGGTTAAATCACCGTTAGATATGTTATTAAATACGGTATTTCTGATAATCTGATACCCTGCCACGCATTTTGCGTTTGTTTCGGCAATCTTATCAAGCTCTGATTGTTTTTCTTTTTTAATATCTTTTTCTGACGGTTCTTTCATTTATTTAAGCCAAATTTGGTATTGTATCATAATTCTCTTCTGTTGCCCTTCGTGCAAGTTCTTCGGCGGTTTGTTCGTCATATCCGCTGCGCTTCAGAATTTCAGCATTAGGCAACGTTCCCCCTGCCGCTCTCAAATCTTTAAGGAATGTCATTATATCCTGCGGTTTTTCTTTGATGAAGTTGTAATCAATATCGTAAGTTGAATAATCACCTACTGAATTGATGTCTAAGCCTGTCCAGTATGATTTTAATATACGGTCGAGGTATTCAAAAGACTTCTTCCAACATTGCTCGGTAAATTTGCAATCGTCATCCATTAAGGCATACATTTGCATTATCTGAAATGCGGTTGCATTCGTAAGACTTCCTGCGGCTTTCGGGTCAATTGAACAAGCAACAATCCAAATACTTTTCCAAGTTTCATCCGTTACATATTTTACAAATTCGGGGCTTATATCTTTTGTGATAAATCTTGCTTCGCCTGTATCTGTCGGCGATACCATAATGCCTGTTTTTTGCATATCGGCTTTGGTTTCTTCATCAATTCTCCCTAAGCCTTTAAGGAGCAAATAAGCCTGCCTGAATGTCGCCCATTCTGTGATGTTATCAGACATTAAGCGGTCGTACGCGTCCATTAATGTAACTGCATTTTGTGCGTTACCACGAGCAAGTTTATTATTTTCCCATTCAACAAGCGGAATTTCTGTAAATCCGTGCCTTTGCTCTGATATTAATTCATAACTGTTACGGCTTTTGCTTGCGAGCCATTCTCTGACAAATAATTTATCATATTCAAAAACGTGTAAGCGTTTATCGTCATCCTCATAATATACAGTGCCTTCGATTGGTTCGCCGTTGTCGTCATAATCAATTTTAGCATTCCACGCTTCATATTCTTTAATTCTGACAGGATAATTAACCTTCTCTTGTTCTTTTAGTTTAATATCTTTTGGCTTGTCGATATAGCAAAGAGTGTAAGTGTTCCCCCATCCTGCACAGCTTGACATCAGTTCGGTGTAAAGTGTATCTGTGTTATTCAAACGGTCAAATTCTTTGTATTTCGCTTTTACATCATCGTTTATTTCTTCAGAATATTTACGTTCGATTTTTCCTGCAAGATACCCCGCTTTTTTGTTCATAATAACGGCAAAATTATTAAATGTCGCTCTGATATTCGGGTCAGACATTGACACCTTACATCTTGCAAATATCGGAATACCGTCCGCGTATTCGGGATTTTCCCACTCAAATTTGCTCGCAGCCTTGTTTTTACTTCTAAGGTGCAAATTGTATTTAAGCCTGTCAATATCTTCTACTTTTCTAAAATCTAACATTTTTAAATTCCCTCGAATTTGTGTTAATTAGTAATCCCTTGCCGTTATTGTTGCTGTGCCGTCATCGTTGTATTTTATATCCGTTACGGTACAATCGTATATGGTATCCTGTCCTAATGTGAATAAGTCACCGTCATAATACCAACTGTCTTGAATACCTGTGATTTCTCCTGCTCCTTTAATAATGCCGTTATATTGGATAGGTTCGATATTAACTATATAATTCATACCTGAATTTAAGACATCATAAGTGTTTATAACTGCTTTTTCGTTTTCGTAATCTAAAGAACGAATAACTATTTTTGCGTTTTCGGGAATATCAACATCAGCATATAATTCAAAGCCTGTCAAATTACCTTGATTATCGGTTATGACAGATTTTATAAGTCCGGTGCTTTCGTTTTGCATATTGGCTGTATTGGAAATATAAACCCTGTCTAATAACATCATGTTCATAGCTTCAAGATTTACATCAAATTCAAACTGATTGCGTTTTGTCTGTATCGTTCCAAGTTCATAAGCCGCAATCTTGCGCACGCTTGCCCTATCACAAACATATTTGTATTCTTTTTTGACTAGTTCATAATCAAGGTCGGTTTTACCTTGCTCGGGTTCGTCATTAACCTGTCCGTTGTACCAATATAGTGTTAATTCATCCTCGGTCCAGTCGTCATTTTCAACAAAACTTGCCCTTAGTGCTTCGGTTTGCCGTCCTACATTCGGTGTCCATTTAAAATTCCAAGAGTTGTGTATATTGAATAACCCTATTGGTATTTTATTAGGTTTATCGGTAACAAATGTATGCTTGCCGTTGTATAACGGTATCATTGCGGTTTGAGAATTTTGTAAAATGGCGTTTATAATTTCGCCTATTTTGCAGGCTTCTGAAACAACCCCATCAGCTTTATATCCTGATTGCTCGCACCATTCGTAATATTCAACTAAACTATCATTATCTATATGGTCGATACTTTCAGCTCTCGGATTTACACTTGAATCAGTCAATAAATATCTGATTATTGCAGCAGGATTTGAAGTCTTAGCTTTTGTATTCCAATCCACACCGTTCCATACAGGTATTATTGCTTCCGCAATATAATTAAATTTCTTTAACGTGCCTGATAGTCCTTTATAGGCCGTTGCTTCAAATGCAATCTGATTTACTTGTGGTAATACAATCGGATTTATAACATTACCAGAGCACCTGAATTGAATTTCAGCGCAATTCGGATAACCTATATCATAATTTGTTTTTTGAGCGAAATCAGCACTTCTTACTCTGACTGTATATTGCCCTTCGGGGAGTTCAAAGCCGATAGGTCTAAAAAATAATTGGTCCGCTACATTCATGTCGTTTGGAGAATAAACGGTTACTTTTGAACCCGATACAATAGTGCTTGAACTCGAAAGAGGTTGCTTATTGCCATTTACATCTCTTATATACAAGGCATTTGCGTTTGAAATCGGCTGCCATTGTCCATCTTTTTGCTTATACATTATTTCAACGGTTGCACTTCTTGAATATCTTTCCCCGGAATTTTGGTCAAGCGAATAAAGCCCTTGTGCAAAAGCTATTATAACATCAATTTCAGTGCAATTGACAGGTGAAGTATTTAAAACTTCACCCATTGAACCTAAATAATTATTAATAGATGTATTTAATGTTACATTTGTGCTATAAGCACCTGCTGTTACACTTTCTGACACAAGAATAACATTCAACTCATTTGAATTTTCTGTTTGATTGCCTCTTGTTGCGGTTGTTGGTGCTATCTGCACAGATATAAGATAATTTAATAATGAATTATTCCCGTTATCCCAAGTATATGAACCGTTATAGACATAATCGCTGCCTACTTTAACCAATTGATTAGCATTAACAGTAAAATTATTAACTAATTCAGCGGTTACCATTACATCTGATACTAATCGTTGAATTTTTACTACACTTTTAAATGATTTTTGTGCGAAATTATTTATATCAACATTTGTAAATTTAATTTGATAACTTAATGTAAGATTATCAGCCGTTACATTTTCATTATAGTTATGTGTTGATGATTGATTGACTGCCTCATCAGCATTATATGATAATTCTTCGTCTACAGATATTGCCTTGCAATTTTCAAAGCCAATAAAGTTTGATGAACCATTTTCCAATTCAATGTCTAAATAATCTATTGAATAATTATCTATTGATGTATCACCAAGCTTGAAATCAGAATAAACAACATTTTTATAATTTCCGATAAAATATTGCCTGTATTTATTTGTGCTTGAACCGTCTTGAACTAAACGGTAAGGAGTTTGAGCGTAAGAAGGTGCTTGCTGCGTTCTTCCAAAGACAACGGGGATAATATCATTTGATATATCATTACTTGCACCTCTTAATTCAGGCTGCGTGGTTGAGGAATATTCTTTTCTCTGGGTGGTTGAGCCTGAAGCAGAGCCTCTGCCTGCCAAAGTTTTACCGAGCATAGAAAGACCAAAACTTAAAGCAGCAGATACAACAACACTGGCTACAATACCTGTTACAATTGCGGCGGTTGTTGTTGCGGCAACTGATATACCAACCGTACTTAATATTGCAGCTCCTATAGTACCTGCAATTGCTAATGATATGGCTGGACGGTCGATTACTTCTATAATGTCGCCGTTTTTAAAAATGTGATACCATCTTAAAGGTTTTCCGTTAAGATATATTTCTTTTGCATTTTTAAATTCATTCAAATGAAATAAAGCGATGTGATTATTCCATTTTTTTTCTGTTAATTCGCTATTAGTGAGACATCTGTGTATAATTCTAATCATAAATGACCTTATAAATTATTGCTTCATTCGGTATTGGTGCAATTTCTACTCTTTTAATAGTTTTGTGAATGAACAGTTTATCGCTAATGGCATATCCTACGTGGTGATTTTTTCCTTTTTTGTAGTAAATAATGCAGCCTTTTTCAGCTGATTCAACTATTTTATGGGGAATATTAGAGTTTACTAATTCACCTGCTATTCTTTCTGTCGATGTCATTATTGGATGGTCCGGTAATTTTATTTTATGTTCGTCATAAAAAACTTGCTGAACAAAAGTCCAACAGTCATTAGTATTCATTTCGTATTTATTATTTTTAAAATATTTTAAATAATCCATAGAACTAACCTTTTTTACAAAAACAAATTTGGAAATAATTGGCGATTATATCTAATCGAACCGCAATTTATGTTAAAACTATGTCTTAAATTTATATTTGCGCTAACAACATCATTTGTAATTTTAGGTGCATAAATTTCAAATAAACCTTTATCAATTTTTTCTGCGTTTTCAGTTTCTCTATTAATTAAATACAGCTGCATTGTAATATTTTCATTAGAATTGACTGTTTGTTGTATCAAATTAGCCGCCAAATTATGAATGTTTGATAATACTACTTGCGTACCTTGCTGTTCTGTTTGAGAGGGCAAAACCAAATCAAAGGGAAAAGGTTCATATAATATTCCGTCCAATTCTAACGGCTTCGTATCGTTAATCAATGTATATGTTTTATCCCAGAGGCTATGGGATAATTCGATTGCCAAATTAACACTTCTGCCTAAAAATCTTGAAAAACTGTTTTTGTCAAGCTCAAAAAATCTTTGTGCCATGATATTATATCCTTAACGGTTGGGCCGCAGTCAAATAATTATTACTATTTACAATTAAATATTTATTCTTCCCTACAATTAATCTATAATTGGGATAAATTATTCCCGATTCAAAAAATAATGTCAGACTTAAATTATACCTGTTTGAATTTGTGTTATAATTCGGAACATCATCAACAAGCCTTGCAATTCTTTTTATACCGTATCTGCAATCCCAAATTTCAAACGGCAATGTACCTTGCCGCAGCTCAAATTTATACCAACTCATAAAGTGGATATAATCAATTCGTGTCAGGGTGAAATTGCAAGTCGCCAAATCACCTATATCAGTAAAATTAAGCCTGCGAAAAGGCACACCTGCATCGGATGTTATTTCAGAATAACCTTTTTGCGGTTTATTACTAAACCCTTGTATTAATGGTTTTCCCCATTTCCATTCCAGCATTAAACCGCTTGAACTCCTCTTATATCTTCTCTTGCGTAAGCCGCTTTAAAACCTGATGATGTTCTTTCACTTGATAATGCTTCATTAACTTTACGGATAAATATATCCATTGAACCATCATCACGCTTGCGTGTTTCAACGCTTGCACCAGATTGATTGTATATGTTGACATTGACAGCTTTATTATTGTTGTTTTCAGCTTCAACACCTAAGCGGCCGTTTGACATTCTTCTTAATGGCATAACGGCTTCCGCTCCTGCTTCACCCATCAATCCTGTACCGCCGTTTGCCATAGGAAATATTGTCGGTTGTTTGACTATACCGCCTTTAGCGAATGGAAGAATATTACCGTTTTGAAAAACATTCCCTTTTGCTGCCAATGCGATACCGCTGCTAATTAAGGTTGAGCTGCCGCCCCCGAATAATCCGCTCAAAAAATTAGCCCCTGTTTTTAACGCATTAAGAGTTTCTTGTAAAGAAATTTGTTGAAGTAACCCTTGTATAGCGGTATCCGCTATTTGCCTTGTTATACTCAATCCGATGTTACCTAAGCGCTGCATAGCTGTTTCGCCTTCTGAAAATGGTGTTAAAATCGCAGATGAAAGGCTGCTTGATATTGAGCTTGAAATACCGTTAAATTTTTCTTTAAAATTAGAGCTAAACTGTTCATTAACGTTTTCAAGTTCTTTAATAGAATTTGCATATTCAAGCTTTAAGTTTGCGAACGTATCGGTATCGGTTTTCCCTTCAACAGTCAAATCAAGTAATCTTGTTTTTAAATTTGCAATTCTATCGTTTAATTCTTGATACGCACCTTTTTGAATTTCTATTTTTTGTTTTTGTTCGTCAAAAATACTGTTAATATTAGATAATTGAGTACTTAAATCACGATATTTAATAAATGCATTTTGTACCTGTGTGCTATTTGTGCCATGTGCAATAGCCATTAATTCAACTTGCCGTCTTGCTTCTTGCAAACTCGCTTGTAGTTTTTCGTAGTCGTCCTTTTCAGCTTGCACTGCTTTTGAGCGTGAAGAATTTTGAGAAGTTATTGTTCTTCCCCCTCGCGTTTTTTGTACCACTGTGGTAGATGGAGAAACAACGCTAAATTCGTCGGTATATTTAATTGGTTTAATATTTGTTGTAGCATTTTGGCGTGTTTTTATATATTTAATTTGGTCTAAAATCAAATTATTTTCGGCTTTTAAATCCGCTGCACGTTTTAGAACAGACATATGATGTCCTTTTTCATACAAGGCCTCATAATTCGCAATTTTTTCTAAATTTTTATTATATCTTTGTTCAAGTTCAGTTGTGGAAAAACTTGATGTTTCAGCTTTCATTATTCTAATAGAATTAATAAAATTTGTGGTTGCCTGTATCATTTTAGAACAACCACTTTGCCAATTTTGAACATAACCGTTAAAAATGCGACCGAATGCTTCCGACATATCACCTATAGAATTTTTCAACTGAACAGAAGAATTCGCCATTAAAGCGGCTTGCCCGGTATAACGTTCACCTAATTGCTTTGTTATGGCTTCCATTTTTTGGCTGTCTGTCATTCCTTTTTGAAGTTCAACACCGTAGCGTGCAAGTGCATTTGTACTAGAACCTATTGATTTACCAAACAGTGTAAAAGCGCTTTCTAAATCCATACCGGTAGCAGCTGCGAAGTCGACAACCGCCTTTGTAGCTTTTTCCGTAATTGGTGTTTGCCCCGCAAAAGATTGTCCGAGAGATTGAGCTTTTATGATTGCTTCGTCGCCATAGTTTGAATAGCTTTGTATTTCAGAGGCTAAATTTTGAATTTTTTGTGAATATTCAGCAGTATAAACACCTGCATTTTTCAATGTTGTATCAAGCGATAAAACCGCACGTTCTTGAACTCTATAGGCTTCAACTGATTGCATAACCGCATTAAAAGCCATTTGCGCACCGCGTAAAGAAATATAGCCTGCCGCCAATCCTGCTAATTTACTTGTTAAACTGTTTAAAGGGGTTATTTGTTGATTAATTCCGCCTGTGGCTTTTGCAACGGCATTTTCTGCTTGATTAAGCATATCTTTATATTCTTTTGTTTGGGCTGCAAGTTTTTTAAAGGTTTCTGTATTTTTGCCGCCTGCAAGTGCGATTTCGCGCATTTGTGTAATATTATCTTGAACATCTTTGGAGAGCGAATCAAAAACGGAAGAAACGTTTTTGGCGCTGTTACCCGTGGAGTCAAAAGATTTGCTGACTTTATCCATTTCACTGGCTGCTGCATTCGCGTTAGTATCAATTATAATTCTTACTTGTCCGTCATATTTTGCCATTTACAAAATTTTCCTGTTTATTTCTAAAAATTCATTATATTCAATTAAATATTTTAGGGATAAAGCCCATGAATAAGGTATTTTGTCAATATCAACCTTATACAGTTTTGATTTTTGCCACATATAAATGTCTAAGATACTATAAAATTCAGTATCCAGACATTTATAAAGGTTTTCGTATGTATCGTACGCAATTGGGTTGTCAGCCGTTCCGGCAAAAGTTTTTTCATTTTTCAAATATGAAGGATATTTTAATTCCCCTCGGCGTAGAAGTTCATACGCAATTTTTACTTTTTTTCGGTTTCTTTCGCCTCTTTAAGCATTTTTGCAAGTGTTTCTTCAAAGATTGCCCTACATTCAGCGTGAATAAGCGCTATTTCATCAGACAAACCGATTTTTACAAACTGCTCATAATTGTTATATTCAATCGGTTTTCCTTCAATATCTTGTAATTCAATTTTGTTCTCAAAATTCAAAAAACAATTGAATATAGCTTCATCTACTGCATTACCGCCCCAAAGAAATTTCAACATGTCGGAACTGTTTGGAGTTCTGAATATAAATTTTGGCGGTTTTTCCATATCTTTGTAAATAGAGGGAATAACTTCAATATTATCAGATATTTTATTAATTGTTAATTTCATAAAATTATGCTCCCGCAGTAAATAATGCTTTATCAGCTTCAATCAAGCATGGTTTTAATTCATTATCCAGTGCAATTCTGAAGTTAGATGTGAAAGTTTGTGCTTCTTTAATTTGTACTCCAAGATTATAACCGTTTAAGGTTATTGGGGCAAAAAATGCAGCATAATCAGCTTCTGAATTATCGGTTTTATTTATATTTAAAACCAAAACTAAAGGGTCATCATTCTTCTCGATTACGGTAATTGCACCTGTCGCATCTTGTTTTTGCACTGTTACAAATTTAGCAATCATGGGTTCTGATAGATTAAGCGTTGTAATGCCTTCTAAGCTGCCTGTCGCATCGGTAAAACCCGGGGCATAAGTCATTAAATCATCACATAATGTTGTTATATCGATTTCATCATTTGAAAATTCTACGCTGCCACTTCTAATGTCGCATTGAGATGTAAGTGTTAATTCAATGTATGTTTCTGTTTCGGTAGGTGCGGATGTTCCGTCTCCGACCAAAACAATACCGGCTTGAGTATTCTCAGGAAAACCTGAACCGGTTGCGGCAATAGTCAACGGAATATAAAATTTCCCTTTTGTTAATACGGTTTCCCCGTTACCTGTAATAATTTCTCCTTTTGTCGCCTGATAAACTTTACCGTTTCTGCCTGTAAGTCTTTTTCTTTCTGCCATTTTAATTTTCTCCTATTTTCTGATAAGTAAATAATCTTGTAACCGTTTCCAGTGATAATCCCTTATTAACAGTCGGGAACCCTCTTATTACTTCATTGTTATTTAATAAAATTCTATAACTTGTTAAAAGTTCTAAATTTGAAAGAAATATATCTAATTGCCTGCCGATATAACAAGCATTTGAATAATCGACATCATAAATGCTGAATTGTATTGAAGTTGTGCCGTCTGTGTAATCGTCATTGTCACATAATACTTGCCTTGTACCGTCATTATTTAAAGGATACATAACAATATATGGTGCTTTCGTACTTTCGGGAACTTCGCCGAATCCGATTGTTATATCAAAGCCCTCAACACTAAAATTATTCGCAATTTCGTTTAATAATTCTTTTTCAAACATAATAAACCTCATTCCCTGCCCCTTATGGGGAAGGGTTAGGGAAGGGGATTTACAACCCATTTTCCCTTTGTACTTCTTTCCAAAGTTGTGGTATTTCTTTTTGCACCTTAGCGGCAGCATTACGCATTACAGGATTTGGTTCTCTAAACATTTGCCTTCTATGTGTTTTAACATACGCAATAACAGGCTCTTTTAATTTTTTGCCAAATGCCTGAGATATTACTCTCTCATGATATTTAACTAAGACCTCTTTATCTACTCCGTATTCAATGGCAGCAGAATATTTCGCTCTTGCGATTACTTCATTCGCACCGTCGTAATTTATTTCACTTCTGTAATTGCCTGTATCAACCGGTGCTGTTTCTTTTGCGGTTTCTTCAATCTTTAACCCTGTTTTAACGGTTAAATCTTGTATCGCGCTTTTCCACTTGCTAAAATCAGGCTTTTTTATTGTTACCTTCGACTTAGCCAAATTAAATTCCCTCTTGTGCCCATTCGAGCCTATATTCTGCGTGCTGCCCTCTTTTAGGAGTTATACCTGCCACACCGCTAACCTGCGTATTTTGTCCTGAAACAATGTATTTTAATCCGTTATCCTCGATTATATCCTTACTTTCAAACTTGACATTAACAGGGCAAAATAGAACCCCGGCAACGCTTGATGTATCTTTGCCGTTATTGAAAGTGTTTGAGTTTGACGGAACCTGAATTAAGCCTTTAAAAGTTCCTGCAACTTCATAACCGCTCGGAACACCAAAACCGCCCTTTTGATAACGCAAAATATTAAGTGTTTTGTAGTATTTTTCAATCATTTAAATAATTCCATAGTTTGACATTTGGTGGTCGATAGTTTCTATTGCTTCCTTTTCGAACTCTTGCCAATCTTCCGATATTTCTTCACTTATAACATCGGCATCATAATAAAAGCCACGACGCCCCATATCACTTGCCTCACGCAACCAATATTTGATATCTTGCATTAATGCTTTATTCATTGAACAAACCTTAATTTACGATAATTAGCTTCCAAACCGCTAATCAGTGCCTTTGGATAAGCCAAAGAACCGATATAAGTGTCCTCAAGTGTATAGCTGTAATTTCCGACACTTTCAGACTTCAAGCCGTCAACCGTTCCACGGGTGAACACATCATAAAAAATCATCTGACTTATGGCAAGTTCAAAATCCTGCGGTAAAGCCATTATGTAATATGTATAATCAATATCGGGATTAAACAACGGATTATCAAGTGTTATAACACCGTCCGTAACTGTTGCATAACCTATGAATGTTTGACAGTCGTATTTTGCTTGAACTAAATCACCTGTTTTTATATCGGGAGTTGAAACATCACCGCAACATTTGCAATTTATTTTTAATTTAAACCAATTATTAAGCCACTCGCAAACACTTTGTATTGTCGGATAGATGGCATTTTTAATTTTGTAATCCGGAGCTGCTTCAATTCTTACGGCATTGCCGTTTGTGATTTGATAAGAATATCCACGATTGTAGTTTTCGCTTGTCGTATCACAAAGAAACGTGCCGTTTTCGATTGTCGGAGTAGCTCCGATTTCGTCATAATTGTTATTAAGTTTTACGGAAAATAAATCAATCAATTATTTACTCTCAATCTTTTTTATAATCTGTGTTTGTAATGCTTTCATTTTGCCATATACGGCAGTTTGCATACTGTTAAAATCTTTATGACTTAAACGGCTTGGCTGCATTAAATCAGGATTAAACCCTAATTTATACTTAATACCGTTAATCTCAAGCCCGTAATCGCCATAATCTGACAGATACGGCATTATTGTTGTAATATTCTTTTCATTTATGTATAAGTTTAATTCTTTGATTAACATATAACCTCTTAAAACGGTCTTTGACCTATTACTACCGTTCTTTCTTTCAAAATCCTGATTAAACTTGCAGCACTATCAGGTGCATCATCATGTTTTGCTTTTTCGCTATATCCTTGAATTTGCCTGATGTACCCTTCATCAGTGCCTTTAATAAACTTAATCCGCTTCCAATTCGGGTATAAATAAGTCATTATCTTAAAATGCTTATTCATGCTCTCTTGATAAATAGCTGTGTTCGGGTAATTTTTCCCCATATAGCCTTTATCATCATTTTTTTCAGTCCAGTTTGTTCCACTTTTGAATTGATTACGATAAAAAGTAATGTCGGTTAAGCAATCATCAATGTGTTTCTTTTCCCATAATTTGCCAAAAAGGTAAATTGTACCGTACTTTTCATCCCCTATTGTAAAAGCTGTGCCGTCTGTGCCGTCAAAACCTTTATCAACGTGTGATATTCCGTTAAAGATTAATTTTGTTTCTTCATCGGTTGCCCATTGAATACCTTTGAATGCATCATTTATCCATTCGGTCGGTTCTTGCTGATATTGTGCTAAAAAGGTCAATTCATCAAGTTTTATTTCTTCGATACGTTCAGGGCTGTACTGCTTTGGTAATTGACAAACACCGTCAAAAATTAAAGGACGTTTGAGAGTAACAAAATTGTATTTATCGATTAAAACCGCACTTAAATCTTGCGTGTGAAGTCTTTGCTGAATGTTTATTATAGGAACACTTGAATTATTCAAACGGCTTAACAACGTGCCTGAAAAGTATTGAATTACTTTGTTTCTTAATACATCCGAATAAATATCAGCGGGCTTGTTTGCATCGTCTATACATAAAAAACCGCCAAAACCTTTACCACCTCTAATGCCGCAGCCATAACCTGTGATTTGACTGCCGATAGACGAAAAGAAACATAAACCACCTTCTTTGGTTCTGATTTTTTTTGCTAAATAAACATCTTTTCCGTTATCCTTTGAAAGATACTCACGCCAAAAATCATCAATAGGGTTTACTTTTTCTGATTCATAAGCCATTTTAGTAGGATATAATGACTTGTATATAGGATGTTCAAGTATTTGTGCAACATTATTACATATTTCACTCAATAAACTTTGAGAATAAGAAGTATAAATGATGTTGCTTTTCGGGTTTTTTGTCAAACAAAATACAAGAAAATATTTTGCAAGAGTTGTTTTTCCGCTTCGTGGCGGTACGTTGATATTTAGCCTTGTTACCTGTCCTTTATAAACTTTGTCGAAATAATCAAATAAACCCTGATGTATCGGCTCGTTTATAAACGGAGTACCCTCAATCACTCTGAAAAGGTATTTAAACCAATCTTCAAACCCTAAATCTAAAAGGATTTTCCCTGTGTATTGATTATCAAGTAATTCATTGGTCATTTATAACTTGTTTGATATGTTCTAAGGTCGCCTGATGCATTTCAGGAGTAACAAACACTTTTTGAACATTCAAATCCCCTGTTAATTCTTTTTTATCTTTCTTTAGTCCGCTAACATCAATAATTGCTTTAGCGGCTGCAACTTTATCTTTGTATTCTGCATTCTCATCATCCAAAACTTGTTCGAGTGCATTAAAAGCCTTATTTGTTAAATCTTTTATTCTATCCTCTGTATTTTCTCGGATATTTTCGGAAATTTTCGTTTTTTCTTCTTTCCAATTTTCTTCGTAAGCCTTGTCAGATATTGTTTTCGCTTTAATCTTATATTTTAGGGCAAGTTCTTTAGGTGTAACCCCCTCTAAATATTCTTTTTTAATCCTATTCCAAGCAGTACAGATTATTTTTTGACATTTTTTTTTAGGGGTTAATCCCATTATTATAAACCTTTATTTCATTAACAACTTTATTTCCGGAATAGCAGACTTCATTTAAGAATCTGGGCCTTTGAGTTTTTTCGTTAATAGATTTAAAATAACTCAACGGTACACCTTTTGTATATTTAGGAATTTTTAAAATAATATCTTTTTCTTTTCTGTTATTTTTTGAAAATTCAAGATATTTTTCTGCTTCAATTCCTCTAAGCTGCTCATATTCAATTTTAATTTGATTACCTAGTGCATTTGTTGAATATCTGTGAATATCAACTATTTGTTTTTCGCATTTCGGACAGATGAAAGAGAATATAATTTCTCGTGTAATTTTTTTATTGTTAAAACTTTTGCGTTTTAAAATCGGGCGATTTTCGTATTTTGTAATACGAAAAAAATCGATATCAGTATTTAAAAATTCACCGCATTTACAAGCTATTTTCAAATTAAAACCCCAAAACCTCTAAAATTAAGCAAGCCACGCCGCCCTTATTATCAAGTCAGCTTTTTGAAACAAATTGCCTCTTGACACTATTATTATAACACATTAAGTCAATTTTGTGTGCGTCACCCAAGTGCCAACTTTTAAGGAATAAACCCGAGTCTTTCCGCTTGCAGTTCAAGCCTTAAATCCTCTTTTCTTGTTACTTTATAGAGATTAAAAAGGATTTTGGCTCTGCGTTTAACTGTTCTCTCACTGTAACCGAGTTTTTCAGCTATTTGTTTATATTGAAATCCTTGTAAAATCCAATTAAGAATCTGTTTTAATTCCGAATTTAATTTAATATGCATTATAATAACCTCGTTAAGTTGTAATTTTTTAAGAAATAACACAAATTTGTGCTATTAAAAACAACTCAACAAGATTATTATAGCATAATTTTATATATTTTCAAAATAATTTTTAATTTGTTGATTTTTAGTGTTTTGTATGAGTTTTTTAGTTTTTTCGTTTGGTTTAGCTCCGGCATCTAAAAGCATTTTTACTATTTCCGGTTGTTTTTTCTTTATAGCGGCATTTAAAGGATTTTTATTCTTCCATTCCATATTCACATTAACCCCGTTATCAATTAATACTTTTACGGCTTCGGGATTTTTGCGGTAAATTGCAAATGTCAAGTAAGAATGGTCTAAATATGCTGTATTAACATCGTACCCATTTTTTAATAAAAAATCTAATGCTTTTGGTTGTTTTTCAAAAATGGAGACAAAGGGCATATTTTTTCCGCAAGTAGTTATATCAAGACCTGCTTGTTTTTCAAGTTCCATAACATCAACATCGCCGTGCATAACAGCCCAAGTAAAACCGCCTCTTACGGGTTCAGCTAAACTCCAATTTGCAGGAGTACAACCATATAAAAAACCTTTGTCTTTTAATGCTTCTTTTGCTTGTTGTTGTGTCATTTCAGCAAACACAGGGGTAGAAATTATTAACACACTTAAAATAATTAAAAATCTTTTCATTTCGCTATTCTCCATATACTTGTACTGTTGTAGTTCTCCAAAATAATACACGTTTTGTTTTTATGTCAACGTGATGTATTTGTGATATTCCTGCACGAATTGCAGCTTTTTGTATTCCTGCGTGTCCTGTTTCTATAAGCCCAAAAGAATTAAATATTTGTGCTTCTCCGCATTTAAGGTCTTTTACATTGTCAACTTTCATATTTGTTGCGATAATCGGTGTTATCGTATCTTGATAAAGTATTCCTATCGCTTCCGCTTTTTGAATATTAATAAACAAACACAAAATTAACAACAGTAGAATCTTTTTCATATTTTTAAATTCCCTTTATTCTAATAATTTCTATCGGTATATTTTTATTTATTAAATAATTTATCCAATCTATTTGTGCATCTCTCAATTGTTCTCTTGATTTTTTTACTTCTACAAGTTTATAACTGTTTTCATTATATATTATTAAATCAGGTAGTCCAGCCCTGTTATTATTCGGACTTTCAACATATTTTAACATAATATTAATAAAATCTTGTTTATTTATTACATCAAAAAAATTTAAAAAGAAATCATTATAGCAGTTTTGTACATTAAAATTCAATCCCCAAGGATATAATAAACGACTTTGATAATTCCCAAAATCTTCAATTTGTGATTTTATAAATTTTTTTAAACTTTTGTACTCGGCAATTTTTCTAATTTTCTTTTCTATTACATCTTTACGCATAAAATAAAAGCTATTTTGAAAATAATCAAAAGGGATATCATTAGATAAATCCCAAAATTTACAATATATTTCTTCAAAAAAAGTCAAACAAAATATTATCTGCCAAAAATTAACTTCTGCTCTGATAGCAAAAAAATCATTATTATTGTAATATTCAACTGCAATTTGTTCGGTTGAACATGGTTCATTATCCGAGTTTAAAAAAAATAGTTTCCCTTTTTGTCCTGATTTTGGTGCTTCTGTATAAGATGTAATATCATCATAATTAAAATTTTGAACAGTATCATTTTGAAATAAGCCCATAGATTGCAGGTTTTTATTTAATTCTTGTATTTTATTTAATATCACGCTATTATCATTATACGGAACTAAAAAAGTACAATTATCTTTACCTATTCTTTCAATAATAAGATTATAAATTTTCCCAATTTCCTCATCAACTACTAATTCATATTGATTAGAAGATTGTTTATTTTCCGATAAATTAAACTCGCCTGTTTCTTCATCAACTAAATATGTTTCGGTTTCTGTCGTAGGTTCTTCTTCTGTCCGTTCCTTAAAACCACCGCCCCTTACAATTTTTATAGCCGGACACTCTTTAGTTTCCTTTTTAGCTTCGGGAATTTCTTTTGTTTTTTCTTCTGCTTTTTCTTTTTTCTTCCAAAAATCAAATATACCCATTTTCACCTCGCATTAGTCATCCAACGCATTACTTCACCAACTACCTTAAAATTAAAATCAATTTCTTTTGAAAAATCGACATCCCACGCAGGATATTTATTAAAGTTATCAGAAATTACTCTTAATTTTTTGGGCGGCAATAATTGCAAACGTTTAGCCATTAATGCACCGTTAAAATTAATACAATAAATCTTGCCGTCTTTAACATCCGTTCTTGATTTATCAACAATTAAAGCACTACCGCCTTGAATTGTCGGTTCCATACTATCACCTTCAGCAAAAATAATGTCGCTTTCCTTTGGGTTAGCCCCTATATCCTTTAAAACCTTAGCGGATATTTTATAAATACCCGTTTGACTTTCATTGTAAACTTGAATACCCGTTCCCATTGAAGCGGATACATCACCTAATACAGGCAGATTTAAACAATCTTCAATTTCTTTTTCTGAATTTTCTTCATTTACTTCCGTCAACTTTTCGTTAAAATGATTTTCAATTTTATTTTTTTGTTCATCTGTCAATATTTTATTTTTTGATTGACTGATATACTGCTTGCTTGTACCTAATGCCGTTCCGATTTCTTCAAGCGTTATCTTTTTTCTTTTTAAAGCTGTTAATTGTGAAATGGCTTCATTTATAGTAATAGTCATTATTTCCTGCTTTCATTTATTTTTGTAAATAAAATTTTAAAAATAGTACTTGACAAAAATAAATATTTAGTTTACTATGTTTACATAATTAAAGGACAAATTAAACAAATGAAATTTAATATTACTGTAGCAAGTAAGATTGATGAAGAAACTAACAAAAAGTTAGATGAACTTTCTATTGTTAAGGACTGGGAAAAATCCAAAACAATCAGAAACATCATCAAATCTTACTTTGACGAGAATAAAACCATTCCTAATGTTTAATTCTTGTCTATATTTTACCAAAAACAACTTAACATAAAAGCAACAATTCACGGTCATACACACATGTATAGTACTGTTATTTGTTGAACTTGTACATTGAAAATTGAATATTTCTATTTTTATAAACTTTATAAACATAAAAATGCCAAAACCCTTGTGATATCATGGTATTGTCACATAGCATGGTCGCACAAGGGAGGCATTTATGTTTAATTTAAACTTTAATTTTAACGAGAATTTTATACAAAACATTTTACACTGGATAATTCAACACGTAAAGGAGGGGAATATGATTGGATGGATATTAATTATACTAATAGTTATTCTTGTTATTTTCTCTTATCGTGCCGTTAGAGTTATCCAAAGGCAAATGGCTATGATAAAATTACAAGAATTGCAAATAAGCATTTTAAAAGAAATACTAAAAGATTATAAATCTTTTAGTAAAGATGTCGAAAAATTTTTAAATGAAGTGCACCCAAAACTTGAAAAAATTATTGATAACAGTTCTGAATTTCAACAGGAATTCAAATATATTTCATCTAAAAATCAAGAATTAGAAAAAAAACTAATCGAAAAAGAAACATTAATTAATGCTTATTTAATGCAAAAGAAAAAATAATTTTTCTGCGGAGCTTCAAATATAAAGTATAGAAGTGTTATTGCTCCGCTTTTTCTTCTTGTAAATAAGCTCTCATACTTTTAAGAAGAAAAGTTAATGCTTGTTTGGAAACAGAACGATTTTCAGACTGTGCGATTTTTTCGAGTTTTGCATAGTCCTCTTTTGAAATTACTAACATCATTTGTTTATTACTATCTTTTATTGCCATACACTTATTATGACAAAAAAATATTAAATAAGCAAGAAAAAAGACTTTATTAAAAAAGTGTTTGACTTTTATTAAATATTAATGTATTATAGTAATACGCTTTAAAACACTTCTTTATTTTTGTAAAAGATTTAAAGTTTGAAATAGAAATATTCAAGCACTGTTAAACGTGCTTAATTAAAAAAATAAATCAAGAACGACGGACGACTGAATTGACAGGTATAAAGGGGATAACACCGAATAAACCCCAAACGGCGAAGAGTAGCGAGAATCAAGCCGTAGTACAATCGCTAGAGCGCAGGTTGCGCGAGGAAGTTCAATGATTTATTCTAAATTTTCAATTATGAAACCGTGAAATTTTATCACGATTTCACAATTGAAAGTTTGAATCCAACCTATTTAAAAATCCTAATCATTTAGGGGCGCCTTGACCCTTAAAACTAACTATTCACGCCCCTATTTTTTTAGTTTTATTATTTACAAAAAAATATTTTTTATGGCGGATAAATTCATATTCTACTCGTTCAAATCCGCCTTTTTTTAGTTTTACAAAAAAAAGGGAAAAAAATGACAAAAGAAGAAAAAAAACAAACCGTTAAAGGTTATAAAATGTTCAATAATGATTGGACCTGCAGAGGGTTTCAATATGAAGTCGGGAAAACATATCATTATGAGGGGAAAATATCATTATGCAACGCCGGTTTTCATTTTTGTGAGAAATTAGAAGATTGCTTTAAGCAATATGACTGCGTGCAATGGAATAAAATTGCCGAAGTTGAAGCAACCGGCAATATTATTAAAGGTAATGATAAATGCGTAACTGACTGTATTACAATTATAAAAGAAATAAAATTTGAAGAAATCAAAGAAATAACAAAAAATCAAAATTCTGACGGAATTAACTGGTCTAGCGGAATTAACAGGTCTTACGGAATTAACAGGT
>CAZLPA010000005.1:22366-36489 GCA_964561295.1 uncultured Candidatus Saccharibacteria bacterium
CTGGTCTAGCGGAATTAACTGGTCTAGCGGAATTAACTGGTCTAGCGGAATTAACTGGTCTTACGGAATTAACGGGTCTGACGGAATTAACGGGTCTAGCGGAATTAACTGGTCTAGCGGAATTAACAGGTCTTACGGAATTAATGAGTCTTACGGAATATTTCGTTGCGAAGGAATTTCGCACGGTTTGTTTTGCGCAAATAAGCATAATCAATATTATTTGTTTAATAAAAAAGTAAAAAAAGAATACTGGGAAAAGGTAAATTCCGAATTTAGTTCATTGTTAAACGGGTGGACACCGACTTTTAATAATTTGAAAGGTTTGTATTTAAAATCAGGCGAAAAATGGTCTTATACCCCTATAACACAAGCAAAAGAATTAAGTATTAAAGAAGCGTGGAAAGGTATGCCTCAAGCAGCAATTAATTATTTAAAATCGCTGCCTGAATTCAATGCAGAAATTTTTAAGGATATAACAGGAATAGAGGAGGTTTAAATGGAAACAACTTATATGTCGCCTTTTATTTTGGCCGCAAATTTTATTATAGCCATTATTTTTGCCAAAATATATTTGACTTTAGAAGAAATATTAACAAAAATTAGCAATGCAAATAAACTTAAATATCTCGCTAATCGTTTAAATGATGAACTTTTTAAGCGAAAAGCAACGAAAATTTATAACCTTTATTTGAATTATTATAAGGTTATTTGCAACGACATTGATAGGGCCAAATTAAATGCAAGTCTTGAAGTCGCAAACCTCGCTAAAAAAAATAAAATAAACGAAAAGTACAGATTAATAGAGGAATTTAAAATATGAATAATTTAGAAATAAGAAAAGCTGCTTATAAGCTCTATTGGTCACATTCAACAGATGTTTCAGAGTACGACGAAAAAGATAAACAGGCAATATTAGAGGATTTATCACTGATTAAGCATAACGAGGATGAGGCGAATACAATCGTAGATAGGCGGTTAATGGGTGAATTAAAACACGAAAGGTGGTTTAAACATGGCTTATAATAATACAAAAAATGTTCCCGATGTTTTTAACACCGAGAACAAACCAAAAAATTCAAATGATAGTATAACACAAAATACTAATATACACAATGAGTTGCATTTTATTTTTAGCTCACAAACCCTAAGTATGGCAGATAAAAAAGAATTAATAAAACTTGAATATTTAGCTAATGAATTGCCATATAAATATTATCGTGAGCAAATTCATAAAGAATATAAAAGAAGAAGAATATAAAAATCTACGGATTGAAAGGAAAATAATATGTTTGTAAAAGCAACAAAACAAAAACAGAAATTACGTTTACTAATTGAAGGGGCTTCAGGCAGCGGAAAAACCTATTCAGCCTTATTATTAGCTAAAGGATTAGCAGAAAAAACAGGCGCTAAAATTGCGCTTATTGATACAGAAAAAGGCAGCGCAAGCCTCTATGACACATTAGTTGATTTTGATGTGTGTGAGCTTGAACCTGATTATACACCTGAAAAATACATTAAAGCTATAAAAGAAGCCGAACAGACAGGATACGGAATACTCATTATAGATAGTATTTCACATGAATGGTCCGGAAAAGGTGGATGTTTAGATATTCAAACTGCTTTAGGCGGTAAATTTAATGACTGGGCAAAGGTAACACCAAGACATAATGCATTTATAGATACTATTATTTCATCAAATATGCACATCATAAGCACGGCGCGGACGAAAATAGATTACGCCCTTGAAGACGGATTCAATAAATCCGGCGGTAAAACAACTAAACCTGTAAAAGTCGGCTTAAAAACAGAGCAAAGAGAAGGTCTTGATTATGAATTTACTATCGTTTTTAGATTGAACGAAAATAATTTCGCCAGTGCGGCAAAGGATAGAACGAGTTTATTTAACGGTCTTGATGAAAAAATAAGCGAAGAAACAGGATATAGGCTGTTTGATTGGCTTAATCAAGGGCTGGAAATAAAGGAAGAAAATAAATCAGAATCTGAACATATAGACCCCGATTTTGATTTAATTGAAGGGGCAAAGGCTTGTAAATCTTATGAGGAATTTTCAAATTATTATAAAGAAAATTTTCCAAAAGCAAAAAACAGAACTGCATTTAATGCAGTTGCAATGAAGATTAAAGCAAAATTAAGCACAAAAGAATAACGAAAACAATAAAAGGAGAAAAAAATGAGTATTGACGCAGGTATTGCATGGAGCAAAACGAATGAAAAAAAAGAAACATATATCTCAGGTCCACTCTCTGACGATTTAAAAGCGATATGTCCACAACTGGCAAACTTTAATTTTATATTAAGGCATATCCCAAACGAAAAAAGAAAATCGGATAAAAGCCCTCACTGGAATATGTCCTTTTTCATTCCGAAGGCTCAAAACACTGAAGAACCTTCAATTCCAAATGAAATAGATATAGAACCAATTATTTGATTTTAACTTGATTCACTTACGGCGGTATTCCTTTCTGATTTTTCATATTTTCCACAAATATGCCGCCGTTTTTTTTAAAAAATTAACTCTGAGCGTGGCAGAGTCCTTCGATTCAGCTGTGCTTACCGAATCCACGCTTTTTTTTTACATTTACAAATGAGGTTTAAAATGAGAGATAGCTTTATATTTTATGGCAGTTTTGTAGAGGCTTTAGACGAATTACCGGATGATATTCAATTACAAGTATATCGTGCGTTAAGTCATTATGCTATTTATGGTGAAGAGCCTAATTTAGACGGAATAGCAAAAGCTATTTTTGCTTTGATTAAACCACAGATTGACGCTAATAATAAAAGATATGATGATTATCAGCGTGATTTTGAAAATGGCAAAAAAGGGGCTGAATATGGAAAATTAGGGGGACGACCGAAAAAAGAAAACCCCCCTCAAAAACCCCCCTTAAACCCCCCGGGGGTTTTTTCTGAAAACCCCATAAATGTAAATGTAAATGATAATGTAAATGATAATGTTTCTTTTTTTAAAGAAGAAGAAAAAAAAGAAAAAGACCCTTTTTTATCGAAAAATACAGAAATATTTCTCGATAATTACAGGGAAAAAATCAAAAAGCCTTGCAGATTGTCGCCGGATGAGAGAATTGTATTATTTAACATACTGAATGATTTAATTTCTCAGGGAATGAATATTGAGGAAATTTCAAAAAATATCTGTAGCAACTTAAAAAAGGCCTTTGAATCAGGCTTTTACAAAAAAGAAGTTGGAATAAATTGGCTTTTAAGGGAAAACAACTTTTATGCTGTATTAAATGGCGAATTTTTACCTAAAAACGCCACAGATACAGGTGGACAAGACCGTAAAGCTATGCTTGAAAGAGTCCAAAAACGCATTGAAGAGGACAAAATAAAGAAAAATGAACATCCAAGAATTTGTAAATAAGGTCTTTTTACGATATCCGCCTGCTATTAGAGGCAACGATACAGAAGAAGATGTAATGGTGGATTATCTGAAAGGATTAACAACAGGCAAAGATTACGATTATGAAGAGGCTTTTACTGATTTAATGCGCTCATATCCGCATAAAACACTACCTACAGTTAAATTTTTATTGGAAATTCTTCAAAAAAACGAAGTCTTCGAATCAAAAAAAAGTCAATGGCAACGGTTAAAACCGCTATGGGCATTCAAAAAAAGATGGTATGAATTTTCAATACCACCCGGAAGTAATGAGTCTGAAGCTTGTAAATGGCTTGTATCTAAGGGATTTGGAAATATAACAAATCAAAAACCGGAAGGAGCTTAAATTTTTAGTTTAAGAGCAATAAAAAGAGGAGAAAAAAATGTTAATATTTTCAGTAATTTTATTTTTGCTAATAAGCATAATGCCATATGCAACAATGTTTATAGCACATCATTACGCGGTTAAATACCCTGAGTTAAATGAAATACCATACATTACGGTTGGTTTTTTGTCCGGAGCTTTAAACTCGCTATTCATTTATTTACTTGTATTTGGTTTTAAAACACATAATGAAATGCCGATAGGAGTTTAATAATATGTCAATAAAATACGAAATTAAAAATTGCCCGGCGTATAACGCCCCGTGGTGTACAGACACATCGGATTCTTGTAAATTTGTAAGAAAATGCAGTGCTCGCGCTGATTGTTTGTTAAAACAGATTGTTGATACATTAACTAAAGGTGCTTTTCTTGCCAGCCTTACAATGACTTCTGAGTGCGCGGAAAAACAAATATTGGATAAGTTTGAAATTGTAAAGGTTGATTAAAAGGTAGGTTTGTATGACAACTAATTACGAGATGTTCAAAGAAAAAATAAACAATTTAGATTTAGACGAATTTCATTCGTTTTTATGTGAATTCACGCAATCATGTAAATATTGTGGTGACCATTATAGGTATGGTTGTAACCCGTGTTTATGGAAATGGCTAAATGATGAAAGTAAATGAACTAATTATAGATGGTGTAGATGTTTTGAAATGTGAGCACTTTACGCAAGAGCAACCGCAATTTGGTATTACTTGTTTATTTTACGCTTTTAAAAACAAAAATAAATGCGAAGATTCAAAAAACTGTTACTATAAGCAGCTACAACGCAAAATACAAGAATGTGAAAAACTGAAAGAATCTAATCAAGCATGGGGGCTTACAGTTACTCATTTAAGGGCTGAATTGGAAGAGGAGAGAAAAAAAACAATGTGGATAACTCAAAACAATAAAATATGGTATTCAGAAGAAGAACACAAAAAACTACAACAAGCACTTGAAGAAATAAGAGATATTGCAGAAAACAGTAGTTCAATACCTTGTGCAGAATGTGAATGTGATTGTGAAAATTGCAGTGATGAATTAACTAATAACGGTAAAACCTGTATGCAATATGGATTAGATAAAATAATATCAAAAATCAACGAGGTATTGAACAAATGAATAATAAAACAAAAATCATAAATGGAATAAATGTATCAGAGTGCAGGTATTTATTTGATGATGTAAAACGCAATAATGTATGTTCTATTTGTTATAAAAGCTGTAAAGATTTAGGCATTGATTATTGCTACTACAAGCAACTGCAACACGAAAAAGCGGGAAATGAACAGCTAAAAGAGGACCTGAACGCATTGCAGCAAACTTATGAATCCTGTGAAAAGGAATATAAAGCTTTAAATAAACGCTACGAACAAGTACACAGGGCTTTTCATAAACAATCTGTTTTTATCGACAATCTTCAAAATGTTGCAAAATTGAATGATTATGACAAAATTACGGAAGCAATAAAAGAATATTATAGTTTTTCTACATCAAATGATGTAGACGAAAAGGGCGGTTAAAATTTTCCCCCTTATGTTTTGACTTGTTTTTAATTGTAAACGATTGTTACATAAGAAATCTTATAAGTATATAACTTTTCGATATATAGGGCAGTTGAAACACAATAAAATTAGCATACCGCCCACTTGGGCGAAATGGTATAAATCAATAACTACACTATTTGGAGGATATATGACAAAAATCGAATGGACTAATATTACGTGGAATCCTATTACGGGATGTTCACAGATTAGTGAAGGTTGTCTAAATTGTTACGCAAAAAAAATGCACAAACGATTAACAGCAATGGGACAGAAGAAATATTCAAAACCTTTTAACGAAGTTGTATTTCATCCCGAAGCGGTTTCAAATCATAATAAATTTTCAAGGTTAGATACAAAAAGAAAACTTATTTTTGTTAATTCTATGAGTGACACATTTCACAAAAGCATTACAGATTTTCAAATTAAGCAAATTCTTGACGAGTGCGAGTGGAACGACCCAAATGTTTTTCAGATTTTAACAAAAAGAGCCGAACGCCTCCCTAATTTTGAATATCCTTTTAATGTTTGGCTTGGCGTAACGGTTGAAAATGCTAAGCATAAAGATAGAATTGATTATTTAAAACAGACAAATGCAAAAATTAGACCTAAATGGCATAGATTGGGTTATTGTTGGCGGTGAAAGTGGCAATAACGCAAGACCCATGCACCCCAATTGGGTAAGAAACATACAAAAACAATGTAAAAAACAAAGTGTGGCATTTTTCTTTAAACAATGGGGAGAGTGGATGAATGGTAGTTGCAATTCTAAAAATATAGAAAGAGTAATGCTAACAAACGGTGATTTGCTTGAATTTGCTAAAGAACCTATAAATAACTACATTAAAGAAAAACATTTAACCGGAATAGAATATCAAAAGTTAAATCCTACTATTGTAAGCAAGGTGGGTAAGCATACAGCAGGTTGCTTGTTAGACGGTAAAGAGTATAAGGAGTATCCGCTAAAATGAACAACTACGAACAACATAAAGTGAAAACAGAAACACAAATTATAGATGAATTTGTTATGTATTTTGCTCAAATAATTGCGGAAGAACAGCCTGATTGTAAAAATGTAGATTATAGATTACCTGAAACTTTGCGTATATGTCAAAGGCTTCAAGAAATTGAAAAAGAAATTATTTATGTTGCACAAACAATACAATTTAATAGTGGTAAAGCAAAACCATTAGGTGATACAGGTTCTCCGAGAAGTTATAAACGGTGGGAAAAACAACTACGCAAAAGATTGGCACACGAATTCAAGCTAGAGGAAATATATGAGGAAACCTGAAGATGAATAACTACGAAAAAATAAAGGCTATGACGATTGATGAAATGGCTGAGTTAATTCTTCTTAGGGCTATTACTGAAGATAAAAGGAATAATAAAAAACCACAATATTTAAGCTTCGACGGCAGCTTCTATCCGCTATTAGCTGATACGATTAATGCAAATAAACTGTGGTTAAAACAAGAAAGCGAGGGAAATAATGCTAGATAGATTTAAGTTTAGAGGTATGCATCCTGTTTTAGGTGAATTACAAGAAGTAAAATTTATTGATTTTGTACATAAAACTGTACCAATGTACAGGTTTTAAAGATGAAAATAGAACACTTATTTATGAGGGTGATATAGTTCAAATATTAGGTGATGAAATCCCTTATGTTATTGAATTTGAACAAGATAGAGCAATGTTTGTTATTCATAGCGAAATTCACAGGGTTTGTTTTTATTTTGACAATTTCAGCGGTGATGATTTATATGTAATCGGCAATATATACGAAAATCCGGAGCTATTGGAGGGGAAAATGACAAGCGAATTAGAGCAAAAATTTTACGATACTTTGGGAATAGAACCTGAATATTACTGTACTTATGAAAAAATTGCAAAAAATAAATTAGAATATGAGTGTACAGATAATAATTTAGAAAAATGCAAAGAGTGTAAATATGTAGGTATAAAATATCCTGAAATCACAGCAGAAAAGTTGTTGCAGATGATTTGTATATTAAATTCAACGAATGGTATTAATTGCACGGCTTATGCTAGCAAAAATATAAGTGATTTAAAAAAAGAGATATTAAACGAATGTATGGATTTGGCAAATGATAATCAATTAAAATCTGGAATCCAACAATTATTCAAAGATTAACAGTGAACGAAAGTGAAGAGGTGGAAAATGACTGAGGAACAAATAAAAGCCTTCGATAAAGGCACGGGCGATTGGGAAAAACTTTATGATTTCATGGATGAAAACAATTTTTCGTGTGCTGATTTTTTAGCTTGTATCTGCTCTCACTTAATTGAAAACAATTTAAAATTAGCGTGGCAGATATTTACTACTACTATTATGGTTGCAGGTGTTAAGTTCAAAATCACCATTGAACCTGAATTTTTTGGAGGAAAAGAAAAAAAATGACATATTTATCAACTTGTGCAATTATTATGAACCATTACGGTATTGAAGCACAAAAACTTAAATTACAAGAAGAATGTGCAGAACTGATTCGTGCTATTGCTCGTAAGGACGAAGAAAATATACTTGAAGAAATGTCGGATGTAGACCTTTTAATTGACCAATTCAGAATATATTACCACAATATAAGGAAAATAGAAGAAATTAAACAAGCTAAAGCGGCGAGAACACTAAAACGTATTTTAGAAGAAAGGAAAGATAATGAAGAATAATAATATTATCAGTTTTATATCAAAAATAATAGCAATTTTAAATTACATAAAAACGCTATTTTGTTCAAAGGAAATAAGTCCATTAGGGTATTACGTTTATGTACCGTATTATGATAAACCCAAATACATTCATTCAACTTATGAATCCGCAGTTATTGAAGCAAAAAGATTGCGTAAGCTTTTTGAATTGAGAAAAGAAGCCGTCGATATTCAAATATTGAAAATAATAAAAGAAGATAAAATATTTACATTATAGCTTATACAACTCCGTTAATTCCTTTGCGATTTTACTTATTTTCCGAATTTCAGCAGGCATAGCATTAATTAATGCTATTGCCTGTTCTTTTGTATACTTTTCACGCAGTGGAAGTGATTTATAATATTCTCGTTCTTGAGCTTCCGCGATTCGCTGCTGTTCTTTTTTTTGTTTTTCTTCAAGTTTTTTTTGCGCAAGCGCTTGAACTTCCATATCCTTTTTTATTAACTCCGCTTTGATTTCGGGTGTAAGACTCGCCCAATAAGCACACGGATTTTTAATACTTTTGTTATTTTTTATAAAATCAGGCACTTGTGATTCCGTGACAGCTTGCTTTTTTTGAAAAACAACAACATTATCATTTGTCTGTTTTTTTATTTCTTCCTGTTTATTTGTTCTATTCATGAAACGGTCGGAATCCGTCTTTTTTAAACGGTCGTTTTCCGACTGTTTACCGGTCGGATTTTGAACTTTTAAGGATAATACATATTTATTATGATTTCCTGCTTTATTCAGCTTTGATTTTAACAATAACCCTTGCGATACAAGGTCTTTAATAGCTTGCTTAACCGCCGTCTGTCCGATACCTAAAGTGTCTGCTATATGTTGAATGGATGGAAATACTACCGCCCCATTTTTTTGAGCGTTATAAAACGTTGTTAAAAACACAAGCACAAGTTTAGCTGAAATGGTTATATCAAATTCATTCAGCCGTTTTAACGTATTATGTGTTAATTCAAATCCTGTCAACTTTCCGGAAATTCCGGATAACTCATTTGTTAAAAATTGTTGCATATCCCCTCACTTTCGCATGCCTCGCTTGACCTATTCGGGGTTATATGCAATAATTAATTTGGAGTTTTAATTAAGGCTTTTGGGTTTCCCGAAGGTCTTTTTTAATGTTTAATTTTTCCTTTGTTAAAATTTGCATGCCAAATCTTAACAATCTCTATTATCATGATAATAAGCATGTTAATATATTGTCAAGAGTAGGATTAAAACGTTTAAATACGTAAAAAAACGTTATTTTAAAACGTTATATTGGGGTTTAAAGGTATGCAAAAAAAGTATTCAATTAAAGAATTATCAAGCATTTTGGGGTGTTCTGTAACTGCAGTTCAAAAGAAAATTTCAGTTGATGAAAACAACCCCAATTTAAAACGTTATAGGAACCGTTATGAGGTGGTTATAGATGACGGCAAAAGCGTAATCCTATTGACTGATGAGGAACTGGAGCAAGAAAAACGTTTATCAAAGGGTTTTAAAAACGTTTCAAAAAACGTTGATGAAACATCTGAAAACGTTATAGATGTTGATTATACTCACGAAAATACTATTAATAAAGATGATACAATTGATAAAGTTTTAAAGTTTACAGAAAGTTATATAGAACGTTACGAAACGTTACAAAAAAGTTATTACAACCTTTTAAATGAAAAAGATAACCAATTAAAATTACTAACCGATTCAGAGCATAAAACAAAAGATGAATTCTATCAAGTGACCGCTAAATGTAAAGAATTAGAAGAGAAAAACAAATATTTAAAACGTTTATTATACGTTGTAAGCGTTGTTATTACCGTTTTAATAATGTTGTTTTTAAAATTTATAACGTTTTAAAAATGCAATAAAAAACCCCGTACCTGCAACAATACGGGGTGTGTTAAGTTCACTCAAAATGAGAAGGATTATATGTATAAGAAAATTGTTTGATTTTTTTTCCAAATATTTGGAAAATTTTTTCCAAATTTGGATTTTTTTTACGATATTTGAGAATTTTTCTCTAAAATCAACTAATAGATAATTTTTTTTCATCAGCTCTACGTTTTATTAAGCCTGCAAGTTTTTTACCATTTGCATAAATCCAACAATCGAACTGGTTTGCTGCGCCGTCATAATTGCCAACATTTAATAGCTTTAACATTGTTGATTTTTCAAAAGCGCCAATACCTATATTAAATACAAACGAAATGAGCGCGTCGAATTGATTCTGTTTTAAATCAAGATTTAATTTATTTATTGCGTATTCAAAACGTTGTAAATCTATAGTTAATAAGGTTTCTGCCATTAATTCAGTTATTGTCATACCCATAGTTATTGATTTACCATTTACATTGCCGGTATGTCCATAGCCGATGGTCCATACACCTGCAGGGCATTTATATGATTCAAGCCGACAGCCTTCATATTTTTTAATTATGTCAATTGCGTTTTTGCTCGCTTTCATCGTGGGGACCTCACCATAATTTCGTACATTTTATCAACTTTTATCTGAATATCATTCAGTTGTTTTTTAAAATCGTTCGTCTGTTCTTTTGTCGCGTAAGTTTGCGCGACCTCTTGCAAAATTTCTCGGTGTTTAATTTCTATTTGTGCCGGCGTAACGAACATATTCCATTGTAATATGATTGTAATTACAACTACAGCGAATGGCGCATAGCGTACAATTGTATTTTTGTCCATTTACTTTGTACCTTCCGTTATGCCGTCTATTTTGGATTTTATTAAATCAAATATAGCTTGTGTTAAAGTCGGTATGTTTTTAATGATAAAATTTTTAATAATATACTTTAACACAAAATTAATTTGCGCTTTTTCAAGAATTAAATTTGCGTAATTTATCATTTTGTCATCTACATATTTTTTCTTTTCAATACCCGACATTTCTGTATTGCCAAGTGTTTTCGCTGTTTCAGCATAGTTAATATATTCTTTTGTTGTAACGAAAAATCTTATAATAAATTCTTTAAATTTCATATTTTACCCCCTTATAAATTTATACCTGCTTGTTGTAATAAGATTTTATAACCTGAATTAAAATTGTTGTTATTTACACCTTTTGCTGTGTAGGCTTCAAAGTAAGATTTATTATCAATTATTATTGATGTTTCTTTCAAGTCCATTTGTCCTGATGAGTAATAAGTTGATAAATCATTAGGGTCATTCATCAAATAGAATACATCTGAGCAGTGTACTTTTGTTGAACTTGCGACTCTAAAAATATCCGTGAATGATTCATCCCAACCATCGGAATTGTAAGAAACATAATATTGTGCTCCGGTAAAACCTACTTTATAATAATAAGGCGTATTAATAGCTGGGACTCCTGTTATACCTCTATCTATAATTGCCCATGTTGCACCATCGTATGAAACTAAAAATAAATTTTTTGATGATTGAACACCAAAATAGGGCACACTATATCTATCTCCAAAAATTGTTGCACTAAATTGAGTAATGCCATCCCAAATATATTTTGTTCGGATTTCCCAAGATGAAGCCATAGCCAAAGGCATTATTTCATTTAGCCTCAAATATGCATTTGGTTCTCCTGTATATATAAAATCTTCAGTTAATGTTCCACCAATGTGTTCAACATTTAGTATATCTGTATTGTAACTTCCTATATATATTAAATCATTATTAACTTGCCATTCTGAACCGTTATATTGTTTTAAAGTCAATGGTGATTGCGATATATCAAGCCATAAGTCATTGTCAGATGGGGTAGATGGTTCAACCTTTGAAATAGCCAAATTTGCAAGTGATAAACTACCATCTGTATAACTCTTCATTACACTATATTTACCCTCTGCAACAGATGAAACATCAAGTGTTGCTTGCGTTTCAAATGTTTTACTTCTCCCGTCTGCCGTTGTTATTATGCAGGGCGCACACGTTATTATATTGTTTACTAGCGTTAATGTAGTATTTTCGCCATTAACAACACTGCCATTGTTGATACTAAATGGTGCATATTGAAATTTTGCATTACCTTCATTATTAAGATTGCTAAGTGATTTATTTGCTCCGTCAGTCGTACCGCCTCCGCCACCTGAACCATTAATTAAAAAAAAACCGCTATCCTCCGCAATATTGATAATCGCGTCTGCTAAAGTCGTGCGAATATATAAATCATCGCCTTTGCAGGTCCAACTATAGCCTTTATCCTTATTAAATATAAAGCCTTGCCCGTCTGTACCTTCCCTTAGCCACGCTGTATTTTGAATCTGAATTGCGTAGGTTGTCCCTTCCGTAAATGTTACACCGGTTAAAGTTGATAAATTAACATATTTACCATTAGTATTAATATTACCTGTGTATAAATTAGCCATTAGTTGATTCCTCCTCTTCCACTTGTTCTACTAAATCAGGCTCAGGCATTGTATAATCAATCACAATAGCTTCAACTTCTTGAATCGTTTGTGCTTCATTAATCAGTGCTTTTATTTGCGCATTTTTATTCCAACAAAACGTATGCAATTGAGTAATTAAACTGCCTATATTGATTAAATCCTCTTTATTGCACTCTAAAGGCTGATTGTCTTTACCGAACCACGTAATAAGGTCTGTTTCAGATATTGTTGAAACAATTGCAATAAGGTTCACCTTTTGGTCTGTATCAGAATCAAACAAAACACCTTTATATTCAACACCCTGATTTAACGCCTCATCTCGCTTTAAATCATTTTCTTGTATTTTCGCTTGTTTTGCCTGTTCCAGTTGTTTAGCAATATGTCTTTCGTCTTTTAAAACATACTCATCGCCATCCAACACATATTCATCTTCTGTATAAATCGAATTGTCTATGTTGTATAACTCCTTTGACAATTCTTTTTCCGTATAAAATTTTATTTTACCGTTCTGATATCCTAAATACATTATATTGCCTCACTTTCTGAACCTTATGCGTAGTAAAATCTGAAGAAAATTGTATTCCCTGTTGCGTTATAGGTTAAAGTTATCACCTCTCCACGTTTTACTGGAATACAAGGTGTTACTTCACTAGTCCTATATGCTTCTCTAAAGTCTCTAATTCCTGCAGAGGATGTTAAACTAGCGTAGTAAAAATCTGACCCTGCAATTTTTCTTAATAAAAAATATCCATCAGCAGGAGCCGTGTAAGTACTACCGTTTGCACCAAGAGTTAAATTAACATATCTGTTTGACGGCATTGAAGCAGATGAACCCGTTATGTTGTTCCAATTAAACGGATTGTTCATTACCGCAGTTATTATACCGTTTGATATTGTTACATCTCCGATATAAACAAGGTCATTATTTATTTGCCAGTTTACACCATCACCCCGTTTTAATGTAAGAGGATATTTAGATGTATCAAGCCATAAATCACCGTCTGCCAAACTGCCACCAACGTATGCGGTTATACTTATTTCTTTATAGCTAACTAAAGCATACTGATGCCCTGTATTGCCAGTTGTTTTTATCTTATAGTATTTAAAATATCCTATATTACTTGACATATCAACTGTTTTAGGACTGGTTTGACTATATGTAAAGCTAAATGTAGTTATTTGTTCCCAATTACTGTAATCATTAGAACCATAAACTATACCATTACCATTAGTTTGAACTGCGCCGCTATCATAAAAATTCAGTTGTGTTACTTTTAATGGTACAGGATTGTAGAAAGCTATCCAAACATCATCTTGATATGCACTTCCCCAATTTGCATTAGTATAACCAATATTAATATCATTACCTGTTGTATCACCATTAAAAACATAATATGGTTCACCGTTATATATACGACCAACAGCCACAGCGAAGCTATCTCCACCCATTGTTCCATTTGCACTTAAAACAGGTTGAGTCCATAATGTTTCACTCTGTTGATTTGTTTTACTGATTGTTAAATTTTGTACAAGACTTAAACTTCCATCCGTATAACTTTTCATTACTTTATACGTACCGTTGGTAACACTTGAACAATCAAGTGTATTATCATATTCAAAAGTTTGCGTTCTACCGTCTGCCGTTGTTATCGTACAAGGACTGCAAATCAAAGTATCCGCACTTGATACGGTATATTGTGCTC
>CAZLPA010000006.1:0-15504 GCA_964561295.1 uncultured Candidatus Saccharibacteria bacterium
TATTCTGCCTTTATGCTAAAATAGGTTCTAGCAGTGTTATATAACTGCACCAATTTCTAGCGAAAATGCATAAAAGCAGGACGTCGGATTTCGCTTCGCTTAATGCGAGTCCTACTTACAGCACCATTTTCTGACGATAAGCCGCGATAGCTCAGTTGGTAGAGCGCATCCATGGTAAGGATGAGGTCACCGGTTCAAACCCGGTTCGCGGCTCCATTTTTGTGTGAGCTATTTTTTATGACAATGGTCATGATCCGGATTGGTCTCGAAGTGATGATGGTGGTGATGTGAAAGATGAGGAAAAATGAACTCCAGGCCTATCTTGATAATAATGAGCGAGATAGCAATACTAATATAGGATTCGATATTGATGTGCCAGATTAAGTATATAATTATAGAGATAAGCACAGCTATGCTAATTAGCGTATCGTTCATGGTTTCGGCGCCACTAGCGATGAGGACGCTGGATTTAAATTTTTTGCCCTTATCTTTAAGATAAACGGCTAGTAAATACTTAGTGATGACGCTGGCTATGAGTACAATTATAGTGGGGGCAGAATAGTCGACTTCTTCGGGCGAAATGATGTTTTTGATTGATGTGATGATTATTTCAATACCGACCGCGATGATAATAAGCGCAATGACGATTGTTGTAGTGCGTTCAATTTTGGTTCTATGGATGGACAGTTTTTTGTTGGTGGCTAGTTTTTCGCTTACGATAATGAGGAGCCCAGAGATTGAATCAGTTAAGCTATGAATGGCGTCGGAAGCGATAGCAAGAGAGTTAGATAAAAATCCTACGATTAAATTGAATATTGCTAGTAAAAAATTAATTAGAATAAAGAGGTAGCCAGATTTTATAATTACTTTGCTTCGTTCTTTTTCCATGCTTTTATTTTAGCATATTTTGATATAATAAGATTAATGAAAGGAGCAGAATGTTTGATTTAAAAGGGAGAGTTGCAGTGGTTTCTGGCGCTTCAAGCGGGCTTGGGCAGCAGATGGCATTAGCATTGGCTAGGCAGGGAGCTAGCTTAGTGATTTTGGCGCGTCGGATGGAACGGCTGGAAGAGTTTAAACCTAAATTGATAGAAGCTGGGGCCCCAAAGGTGCTTGCTATTAAGTGTGACGTAACGTCTACAAATGACATTAATGCTGCGGCAGAAGCAGCTGAGAAAGAGTTTGGTAAGATTGATATTCTTTTAAATTGTGCCGGATCGTCTAAAGACAAGGGCGTAGTAGATATGACGGATGAAGAATGGGATTTTACGATAGCTACGGATGAGACTAGCGTGTTTAAGATGACGCGAGCTTTTGCGAAAATTATGCAAAAGAATAAATATGGCAGAATTATCAATATTGCTTCAATGTATGGTCTGGTGGGTAATACTGAGATTCATACTGTAGCTTATCACGCTTCAAAGGGGGCAGTGGTGAATTTTACGCGAGCGGTGGCGGCGGAGCTGGCTACGGATGGTATTACTTGTAATGCAATTTGCCCGGGCTATTTTGAAACTGAACTTACTAAAGCGGTACTTGATACAGAGAGATTTCAAGAGTTCGCTAAGACGCATGTGCCGATGCAACGTTACGGCAAGCCAGGTGAGCTAGATGCAGCAGTGGTATTTTTGGCGTCTAGTGAAGCATCCTATGTGACAGGTTTAATTATGCCAGTTGACGGTGGCTATACGTGTATTTAATAAGAAAGGAACAAAATGAAAACTAAATATGACGGTACCAAGACTAAAGAAAATCTAGAAAAAGCGTTCGCGGGAGAAAGCCAAGCACGCAATAAGTATGATTATTATGCTTCTAAGGCTAAAAAGGACGGTTTTGAGCAAATCGCTGCAATTTTTGCAGAGACAGCTTTGAACGAAAAAGAGCACGCCAAAATGTGGTACAAGGAACTTCATGGTGGAGAGGTAGAACCAACGGAAATTAACCTAGAAGCAGCTGCGGATGGTGAAAATTATGAATGGACGGATATGTATGCTGGCTTTGCTGAGACGGCGCGTGAGGAGGGCTTTGAGGAGTTAGCTAAGAAGTTTGAAGGCGTAGCTGCAATCGAAAAATCACACGAGGAAAGATATCGTAAGTTGCTTAGTAATGTTAAGGAGAAAAAAGTTTTTTCACGAGATGGCGATGCAATTTGGGTATGCCGAAATTGTGGTCATATTGTGGTAGGTAAAAATGCTCCGGAAGTTTGTCCGGTATGTAATCATCCACAAAGTTATTTTGAAATTAAGGCTGAAAACTATTAAATGGAGCTAGCTGTCTGGTTCCCAAACAAAAAAGCTCTTCTGGAGCTTATGTAGTGGAGCCGACTGTCGGGCTTGAACCGACGACCTACGGTTTACAAAACCGTTGCTCTACCAGCTGAGCTAAGTCGGCATAGGGTTATTATAACACATCATAGACGGATGTGTTATAATTTTTGTATGGATATAGCGTTAATGGTTGTGGGGGTAATAGTAATTATTTTACTTTTGGTAGTGATTTTTAAGAAGTCAGACGGGAAAAAGGAGGTTGATTTCAAGGCGCTTGAGGAGCGGTTGATCCGAATGGAGGGGCAGGTAAAGGAGATTAATCCGGCAATTGATCGTAATTTTCGAGAAAATCGTAAGGAGATTGCTGAGAACTTGGAGAGATTGCAGACTGGCAACGAGAAGAAGCTAGAAGAAATGCGCGAGACGGTAGACGAGAAGCTAAAAGCATCGGTAGAAAAGCGTTTTGACGAAAGTTTTAAATCAATTTCAACGCAGCTGACACAGGTCTATCAGGGTTTAGGCGAGATGA
This sequence comes from uncultured Candidatus Saccharibacteria bacterium, assembly GCA_964561295.1. Lineage (GTDB taxonomy): Bacteria > Patescibacteriota > Saccharimonadia > Saccharimonadales > Saccharimonadaceae > Nanosyncoccus. The sequence continues at coordinate 2,797 of CAZLPA010000006.1, forward strand.
AGAATATGGCAACGGAAGTGGGTGATTTGAAGAAAGTAATGGAGGGTGTAAAAACGCGTGGGATTTATGGAGAGGTGCAGCTCGGTGCAATTATTGGTGACATGCTAAACAAATCTCAATATGAGGAAAACATTGCTACTAGACCTGGTTCTAGTGACAGAGTAGAATTTGCCATTAAAATGCCTGGTAAGGAAGATAATGTATACTTGCCGATTGACTCAAAGTTCCCAGTTGAAAATTATTCACGTTTAATTGCGGCATATGATAGTGGCAATAAGGCAGATATTTTGACTTACCAAAAAGCGTTAGCAAATGACGTAAAGGAACAAGCTAAGAAAATCTCCAGTAAATACCTGGAGCCACCGATGACGACTGAATTCGGAGTAATGTTTGTGCCGACGGAATCTTTGTACGCTGAGATTATTCGTATCCCAGGATTGTCGGACGAAATTCGTAAGAAGTTAAAAATTACCATTGCGTCGCCTTCGACTTTGCCGGTGATGCTGAATGGTTTGGTGATGGGTTTTCGGACGCTTGCAATTGAAAAACGTTCGGCTGATGTGTGGCAAACTTTGGGGGCTGTGAAGACGCAATTTGGCAAGTTTGGCGACCTTTTAGAGGGGGTACAAAAGAAATTACAAGAATCGGCTAACAAAATTGAATCAGCTAGAACTACTTCTAGGCAGATTGAACGTAAATTAAAAGATGTAGAGGAACTGCCTGAATCTGATTCGGTAAAATTAATTGGCGAAGTTTAGAAAGCACGGATTTTATCAAAGGGGAAAAGACGAAGTATTACGGGGCCAATAATACGGCAGTAAGGAATAGTGCCAAGACCATTGCGTGAGTCCCAAGAATTGGAACCCTCACGATTATCACCGGAGACAAATAACTCGCCAGTGGGCACGGTGATGTCGACTTCGCCAGAAGTATACTCTTTAGGGCCGTCGGTTTCAGAAATACGCCAGTTATTGTCATATACGAATCCCTCAGGGTACTCTTCATTATAGATGGTCATAATACCGTCTTTAACAACTACGCGCTCGCCCGGAAAGGCAATTACGCGCTTAATGATATATTGGTCGTTGACATTACTAGGCACGGTGCAGGTAACTGGGTTTTTGACACCGGCAGCTTTGTATTCAGCGGCTTTTTCCTCATCTTCGTTAACAAAGACGATGATTTGGCCACGTTCAGGAACATATTCTTGTCCAAGAAAGTGTGCCCAGGAAACAGCGGCCCGGTTTACAATCACACGGTCGTCATTATGAAGAGTATTCTCCATACTTACGCCCACTACGTTGTAAGAGCGATAGATATAAGTGTTTAAAAATAACGTACCAAGGACGATGGCTACGATAAAAGTTCCTAAACTAAGGATATCTTTTAGCAGAGGGTGTTTCTGGAAAAATGTTGGTTTCATAAGGATGATTATACCATCTTTTTAAGCTTAATTTAAATAATCTGATATAATATATATGTATGGCAGATTATGTTTTAGCACGAAAATCTCGTAATATTGCAAGTAACGCAGTACATGTGTTGCTTAATATATTATTGGGTATTGGAGCAGTGTTAATTACCGTATTTAGTGGAAGCCCACTTCTTGGTATTTTATTAGTATTGGTGTCTAAGTGGCGAATTTTTGCAGTAAGGCGACGATATATTTGGTTAAATTTAAAATCTAATTTAGTAGATTTGATTGTTGGGTTAAGCATTGTGCTGCTTTCGTACTATGCTGGAGTTTCGCTCTTGCCAGTAGATTTTATCTTGATGGCGATTTATGTAGTGTGGCTTCTAATAATTAAGCCTTTGTCATCAGAGACGGCAAATTTGGTCCAGTCTTTATTTGCGGTCTTTTTGGGGATTTCGGCAATTACGATTATGGCGGCGAGTTCAAATATTCTAGTTTATGTGCTGTTGGCGTTTTTAGTGGGATATGCGGCTAGTCGTCACGTGCTGGCTCAGACCAGTAAGGATTTTACTTTAACAACTTTGGTGTGTGGTTTGGTATTTGCGGAAGTGGCTTGGTTATGTAGTACCTGGGGTATAATTTATACTTTTGGTAGTACGGGTGTAAGGATTCCGCAAGCGGCGGTAATTTTAACAATTTTTGCGTTTATTTATAATTACGCAAGACAGGCGATGATACGATATCAAGAGGATTTTCGATTTCGGAATATTTTAGCGCCGGTGCTGTTCGGGATGATTTTGATAGGAATTATTGTACTTTGGTTTAGTAACCCGATTTTTAATATTTAAGGAGGAATAATGGGAGAAGAAGTAAAAGAAGCAGAAGTTGTGAATGAGGCGAAAAAAGCAGAGCAAGCAAAAGAGACGAAAGGGACCATATCTGATGCGAAGAAAACGAATAACGTATTAGCGGTAGCAATAGCTTGTGCGGCGTTAGTATTGTCTGGTGTGAGCGCAACGTTTTCTTATTTTAGTTATGAGAAAGCTTCTACGCCAATTACGTTTCTAGGAAGTGGTGTTGATGGCAATTCAGCAAATTTTGTTGAGGGTTCGGTAGCGGATATTGTAGAAAAAGTATCACAGAGCGTAGTGTCAATTGTGACCTCCGTAAAGGCGACAAGCTTTTTTGGGCAGAGTTATGATTCGTCGGCGGCTGGTACTGGCATAATCGTGACCAGCGATGGTTATATTTTAACTAATAAGCATGTGATTGAAGGCGCGAGCAAGATTTCGGTAGTATTAGACGATGGAACTACTTTTGAGGATGTGACAATTGCGGCAGTAGATCCGCTCAATGATGTGGCGTTTCTAAAGATTAATGGTGCAACTGGCTTGCAGGCAGCGACCTTAGGTGATTCAAAGACGATAAATGTTGGTCAGCAGGTAATTGCGATTGGTAACGCTTTGGGGCAATATCAAAATACGGTGACTGCTGGTATTATTTCGGGCACTGGGCGGTCTATAACGGCTACAGACAGCACTGGTACATTAAATGAGCAATTGTCGGATATGATTCAGACTGATGCAGCAATTAATTCTGGTAATTCTGGTGGTCCATTAGTAAACGCGGCGGGTGAAGTAATTGGTATTAATACAGCTACGTCTTCATCGGCAGAGAATATGGGTTTTGCTATTCCAATTTCTAGTGTGAAAGGTATGTTAGCTCAACTAATAGAGAAAGGTGAGGCGTCACGTTCTTATATTGGTGTGTATGGCACGGAGATTACGCCGGAATTGGCCAAGAAATATAATTTGCCGGTAACTTCGGGGGCTTATCTTTATAGTTCTTCGGCATATTCGGCGGTGATTAGCGGCAGTCCGGCAGATAAGGCTGGGCTTAAGGACAAAGACATTATCACAGCCGTGAATGGTGTAAAAGTGGGCGCGGCAGGCTCGTTGTCTTCACTTGTGGGAGAATATAAACCAGGTGATACAGTACAACTAACCGTAATTCGTGACGGTAAAGAAATTGGAGTCAATGTAACGTTGGGCGCCTATAGCGACAAATAGAGCGCAAAGCCACGGGCTTCAATTAGTTTGAAGCCCTTTTTGTTGGCATATTGAATAATTGAGTTGTGTTGGCAAGGGTCGGCTTCAAGAATTAAACGAGGAATGAGTAAATCGGTAGCCTGGTCGAGAAGTTTTTTAATAAGGGCAAGACCGTGATCGCCAGCATAAAGAGCAAGAGCTGGTTCATGCGATAGGGCTTTCTGGTCAAGCCAATCCCAAGTTTCATCGACGTATGGGAGATTGGCAATAATTAAATCAGGGTGGACAGGTATATTATCTAAAAGATCAGATTGGTAAAAGTTGATAGCGGCAGCAAGAGTTTTAGCATTTAGCTTAGCGATTTTGAGTGCAGCGGGAGAAATGTCGGTGGCATAGACTTTAGCTTCAGGAAGCTCAAGTGCGACAGTTGTAGCAATACAACCGGACCCGGTGCCGACATCAAGAATAATGGGATGTGCTGGTAATATTCGTGTAGGGGCTTTAAGTCCTGGAAGATAAGCTTTGCCGGCAAGGCTTAGAACTAAATCGATGAGTTGTTCGGTTTCGGGTCGAGGAATCAAAACGTCTGGCGTGACAGTAAAATCACGACCGTAAAAATCCTGATAGCCGACTTTATAGGCTTTCGGTAAGGGCGCGTTCATTTTTAATAAGCTCGTGAATGAGGTCGTCGATGTCGCCATCCATAACGGCAGGGATATTGGAACGTGAATAGTGGATGCGGTGGTCAGTAACGCGATCTTGAGGGAAGTTATAGGTGCGGATTTTCTCAGAGCGGTCGCCAGTACCGATGAGCGATTTGCGAGCCTCGGAGGCGTTTTTTAATTCTTCTTCTTTTTTGCGCTCAAGGAGACGGCTACGTAAAATATTCATAGCTTTAATACGGTTCTGCTGCTGAGAGCGCTCGTCTTGCATAGCGACGACAAGGCCGGTTGGTAAGTGCGTAATGCGAACGGCAGAGTCTGTGGTGTTGACGCCTTGTCCACCGTGGCCACCGGAACGGTAAATATCAATACGCAAATCTTCGGGTTTAATTTCGAGATCTTCTTCAGAAGCTTCGGGGAGTACGGCTACAGTAGCAGTGGAGGTGTGGATACGACCTTGACTTTCGGTAACAGGGACACGCTGAACGCGGTGGACGCCACCTTCAAATTTGAGTTGGCCGTAGGCGTTGTCGCCGGAGATTTTAAAGATGACTTCTTTCATGCCGCCAGCTTCGTTTTCATTTTTGGAGATGAGCTCGGCTTTTAGGTTATGATTTTCGGCATATTTGAGATACATACGGTATAGCTCACCGGCAAAGAGTGAAGCTTCATCGCCTCCAGCGCCAGCGCGAATTTCGATTATGGCAGGTTTGTCATCCTCTGGGTCGCGGGGGATCAAGAGCTCTTCGAGCGTAGCTTTGGCGGCAGTGATTTCAGTTTTGAGATTTTTGATATCTTCTTTGGCGATTTCGCCGAGTTCTGGGTCATCAACTAAGGATTCGGCCTCTGTTAAACTTGTGGAAAAATGTTCAATTTTATTGTTCAAATCAACAATTTCGCGAAGGAGAGCAGCGCGTTTGCTTTTGGTGGCAAAATCAGAATGATTATAGGCATCCGGTTGGGATAAAAAGCCTTCAATCTCTTTTAGTTCATCTTTAAATTTTTGAATATCCATGTTATAATTATAGCATAACTTTTGGATCTTTAGCTCAGTTGGCTAGAGCGTACGATTCACATTCGTAAGGTCACTGGTTCGAGCCCAGTAAGATCCACCATTCGGGTTATAAAATAATTTTTAATTATTTTGTGACCTGTTAGCGTCTGTTAAATCCCTCGTGATTCTAGAGGGCTATTTTTATGCCATTTTTGCGGTAAAAATACGGCAAAAACCATAATTTACCCCTATATTTTTGTCCGTTAAATCCTCAACAATTTGTTTCAGAATAATTGCTCTAGCTAATAATCTTCATAATAGTTTATAATTTTCTCTTTTGTTCCGTCGCTAGATATTCTGTCCCATTCCTTTTTATAAATAGCCCGAGCATAGTTCTTATTAAGATAGTCTTCTTGGAATCTATCTCTTCTTTTTATCAGAACAGGATTGTTGGTCCAAAGATTGAACACACCACTCTTATTAATCCGCCTGCATATATATTCATAGCAACGCTCAAAATGATCCTCAAAAGTCTCTAGATGAGGATAGTTTTTAAGCGATGTAGCTAATTGCCTCTTTGCTAGGATCGGAATATCAAAATCCCTGTCGGAGTCGGAAAGACATTCTCCATAAATATTTCTCGGTTTTTCTTTCCTTGAATCTCTGTGGTCTTCAACTGCTTCCGCCATGGTTTCAATTTGCGACTCAATAAAAAACTTCTTTAACTTGTTGTCGTTTTTTAGTATTTTTGCAGATTCTTTTTCATGATTTTCTCTATCTATATTCAAGCCAATGTCGTGATAGCTAGCGATCACGTAAGCCATGTTTTTGTCTAAATCATAATAGTCGGCAAGCATCATTATATTTGCGATTACATTATTGATGTGAATCATTCCGTGAGAATAATACTTTTCGTATTTTGGAAAGATGTAGTCGACAATGTATTTCACTAGCTCTTCATTCAGATTCATAATTTTATTATATCATTTTTGGTATAATCTTCGTACGCTGTTAAAGCTTGGTTAATTAAGCCCCACCAGATTTTGTATGAGTCGGCATTTTCGCCGATTTTTTAGTAGTAAATTCCTGTTAAGTACCCTGCAGTAATAGTATGTAATTTCGCGACGTTTTTGGAGCAAAAAACTGCCAAAAATGCAGTGTTTGCTTCTATTAAAATGCCTGTTAATACCCTAAACATTCTGGTCGCAAAAAAGCACTACAAGCTAAACTATAGTGCCTTTTCTGAAATCTTCGAGCTTATTTTAAGAATTCTTATATACGTTTCCATTAATGTCAACTAAATGAGCATACAAATCGCCACCACCGATAATCGAAACGATTTTTTCATATCCATCCAAATCTTCGATTGTTCTAGTGCCATTTTCAGATATATCTATGCGAGCTACACTACCATCTTTTTTGATTAGATACATATAGGGTACGCCACCATTTCCTATCTCAACATAATATGCACCGATAATTCCATCAGTCTCAGCAATTACCGTATCCCCATTATCTATATCTGTTACAGTAAGATGGGAATTTTCAATGCGTGACACCACTGTTCTTTTTACGTTATCTGAGCCAGTCCAATGATAATAATAGCCAAAAACAGTCACAGAATTATTTTTGGACAAATTATTTGCAAAATTCTCGTAAATGTCTGCAATGATTGTAGGTTCGGATGACTCAACATTTTCAGAAGGTTCGATAGCCATAGATTCTTCTAGGTCTTTAATCTGAGAGTTTAAGTTAGAAATCTGATTATCTTTTTGAGCGCTCTGCATCATGCCATAGATACCAAACCCAATGCCACAAACCGCCACAATGCACGCAATGGCGGTAGCGATTCTTAAACCATTCCCACTCTTTCGTTTATTGTCCACCACTGGCGTTATTGATACTCCAGTATCAGTATTTTGCTCCATTAAATTTCCTTTCTAAATACTTATGTTTCTATTATAGCATGGTTTGGCTTTTTCCCAACTATCTTCCTTGTAGAGTGTTAATGCCTGCACAATTCGCCCCCACCAAAGCGTATATAACTCGGCAAAATAGCCGATTTTTTATTTGCCAATATCTAGGTGATTGATTTTTATTAATTTTCTTCAAAATATAGTATACTAAGTGAGGTTATGAGGAAGTTTTTTCTTTATTTAGTGCGATGGCAGCTTAGCTCTCCGATTTTGGCAGTTTGTTTGGCATGGATGGGGGGATGGAACGTGGTGGTAGCTACGATTGTAGCCAATTTGATTGGTGGTTGTATTTTTTTTCTGGGTTGACCGTTGGATTTTTAGTAAAGACAAGACTGACAAAACGGAAGAATAATTTTTAATAAAAATTAAGCATAAAAAGTCTTGAAAATCCATATATAGTGGTGTATATTAGGTAATAAGCACTATATATGGCGTATAATAAAGGCTTTGTATAGAGAAGAATGTACGTAACAACTATTTGAGCAGACATATGAAGGAGGTAAAATGTTCAAACGTATAGTAAAACGTGATGGGAAGATAGTAAAGTTTGATCCCGAAAAAATTACTGAGGCAATAGCTAAAGCTGGATTGGCTACAGAAGAATTTAAGCATGATCGTGCTAAGGTGTTAGCCGATAAGGTGTTGCAGAGAGCAGAAGAAAAAATTACTGCGCGTACTCCTAATGTAGAGCAAATTCAAGATATCGTAGAAGAAGTTTTGATGGAGTCAAGCTTTAAGAAGACTGCCCGAGCTTATATTCAGTATCGTCAGGAGCGTTCAAGGCGCCGTGAGGCTAAAAGCGATCTCATGATGATTTATCGGACGATTTCGCATGCAGACGCATCAGAGGATTCGGACGTAAAGCGCTCTAACGCCAACGTTGATGGTGACTCGGCTATGGGTAAGATGTTGCAATTTGGCGCAGAAGGTTCAAAAGTCTTTGCAAAGTCATTGCTCCTTAGGCCAGATATTGCGGCGGCGCATGATAATGGTGATATTCACATCCATGATTTGGACTTTTATGCAACTGGTACCCTCACTTGTTGTCAAAGTGACCCATTTGTATTATTTGAAAACGGTGGTTTTAACACTGGGCATGGACATCTTAGGACGCCAAACTCGATTGGCTCTTATGCGGCACTAGCGGCGATTCTATTGCAGGCTAACCAAAATGAACAACACGGTGGGCAATCGATTCCGAACTTTGACTATGCGATGGCGCCGGGTGTAGATAAATCTTTCCGTAAGGCTTTGAAGCGTAATCTTGCAAAATATAATAAATTCACCAAGAAGAAGCTTGAGCTAGAGGTAAAAGATAACGTAGAATATGGTGATGATAAGAAACTTGAAAAAGCTCAGTGGCCGAAAGAGGTGATTGAAGCTTCGAATGAAGATGTCGAGCGTGAAACTTTGCAGGCAATGGAAGGTTTTGTGCACAATCTTAATACGATGCATTCTCGTGCGGGTGCACAGGTGCCATTTACTTCGATCAACTTTGGTACTGATACGACTCCAGCTGGGCGATTGGTTTCGAAAAATCTCTTGCAGGCGACCGAGAATGGTCTTGGTAAGGGCGAGACGCCAATCTTTCCGATTTCGATTTTCAAAGTGAAATCTGGTATTAACTACGAGCCAGATGATCCGAATTATGATTTATTTAAGAGAGCAATGGAAGTATCGGCTAAGCGTTTGTTCCCGAACTTCTGCTTCATTGACGCGCCATATAACTTAAAATATTACAAAAAAGGTGATTATCGCACAGAGATTGCGACGATGGGTTGCCGGACTAGGGTATTTGCGTCAGTATTCCCGGAGTCGGATGGCATTGTGACTGGGCGTGGCAACTTATCATTTACCACAGTGAACTTAGTGCGGATTGGGATTAAACATGGTATTTGTCTAGGTGAGCGTAAAGAGGCTGATTGGGATGGGTTCTACAAAGAGCTTGACGAAAAGATGGATTTAGTGAAGGATGAACTTTTGGAGCGCTTTGATTTCCAGGCTAATCAACATGTACGCAACTTCCCGTTCTTGATGGGGCAAGGTAACTGGTTTGGTAGTGAGAAGCTGGGTCCAAATGATACTTTGCGCGATGTAATCAAGCACGGTACGCTTTCGATTGGTTTTATTGGCCTTGCTGAAACTTTGGTAGCAATGACTGGCAAGCATCATGGTGAAGATGAAGATGCACGTGAACTAGGGCTAGATATTATTTCTCATATGCGCGAGAAATGTGATGAGTATTGCAAGAAATACAAGCTAAACTTCTCATTACTTGCTACGCCAGCCGAAGGCATTGCGGGACGCTTTACTAAGATTGACAAGAAGGAGTTTGGTGTAATTCCTGGCGTAACCGATCGCGAGTTTTACACTAATTCGTTCCATGTGCCAGTGTATTATCCGATTAGTGCGTTCGAGAAGATTGAAATTGAGGCGCCTTATCATAACTTGTGTAATGCGGGGCATATTACCTACATTGAGCTAGATGGTGATCCATCTCAGAATATTGCTGCTTTTGAAGCAGTGATTCGTAAGATGCATGATGCAGGGATTGGCTATGGTTCTGTAAACCATCCAGTAGATCGTGATCCGGTGTGTGGATTTTCTGGCGTAATTACTGGTAATCGTTGTCCGCATTGTGGACGGCTTGAGGGCGATGTGCCATTCGAAAAAATTTGTAGCTGTGCAAAGGGTAAATAATGACTGATTGGCATAAGATTTCACTAGAGAAAATTGCCAAGCAGTCGGAAATACCAGAGGGTTACATTCGCTTATCGGGGCCACTGGAGCACGATAATATTGTAAATGGTGATGGGCTTAGAGCAGTGATATGGACACAGGGTTGTCCTAACCACTGCCCGGGTTGCCAAAACCCAGAGACTTGGGATTACGAGGCGGGTGTGCTGGTACCGATAGAAGAAGTTATGCAACATTTGTCGCATTTTAAAGGACAAACGGGTTTAACCTTTTGCGGGGGCGAGCCGTTTGTACAGGCAAAAGCTTGCAAAATTATTGCTGACCGCGTACGTAAGGAGTTAGGCTGGGACGTTTGGAGTTTTTCAGGTTTTACTTATGAGATTATCAAAGAATATGGTGGTGAACCATGGGAGTTTTTGAAATCACTAGACGCTTTGATTGATGGGCCATTTATCTTGAGCCAAAAAGATTTAAGCTTGAGATTCAGAGGTTCAAAAAATCAACGCTTATTGCATTTAGAGGCAGGAACTGGTAAAATTCTAGAAGTAGAATAATAAACGGAGGGACACCATGTACGACAGTGATATGTTTACGGTGACACCGACGAACCAGAAAATTGAACTAGTAGCAGGTGAGACTTATACGGGTTCAATTACCGTAGCAAACCCGACTAATGCAGTAAAGGATTTTGCCTATTCGGTATCTGTGGCGCCATATAATGTGACGGGAGAAAATTATAGCGCAGACCTTGAGACGGTTTCGAGTCGCTCGAATATCATAAATTGGATTAGTATTCCTGAGCCGAAAGGAGTACTAGCGCCAAATGAGATGCGGGAAGTAAAGTTCACTATTACTGTGCCAGAAGATGCAGCAGGTGGTGGGCAATATGCAGCGATTTTGGTGGGTTCGGATGCCGAAACAGCCAAGAAGGAAGGCTTTGCGATTCAGAATATTTATGAAATCGCGAGTGTGATTTATGCCGACGTAGAAGGCGATACGGTACATGAGGGTGAGGTGCTGGATAATTATATTCCTGGGTTTTCATTTGTGACGCCAGTAAAGGTGAGTACGACGATTCGTAATGATGGCAATACGCACGAAACGGCACAGGTGTATATTAGGATCAAGAACGCCGTTACGGGGGAGTCGATTTATCCGCAAGCGGGTGAAAGTGGTGGTATTGAAGAAGTGATTATGCCAGAAACTACGCGCTATATTGCGCAGGATATTGAAGTATTGGCACCACTAGGCGTTTATAATGTGACGCAAGCTGTGACATATTTAGATGAGACATCGATTTATAAACAAACTTTGATTGTGTGCCCGTTGTGGTTTTTGCTACTAATGATAGTAACAATTAGCGCCATCGTGGCATCGATTATTCGCGCTATTATCAAACACAAAAGAAAGGCAGAAAAAGTCTTTTAAAATGCTTGTTTTTTTGTAAGGCTAGTGGTAATATAATATTGTCATAACCTTAATGAGAGACAATATGCACAATAAACGACAACTTTTTGCCATGGGAGGGTTAGTTGGGGCAACCATCCTTTCTGGTGCAGCACTAATGGCACCAGGAGCGGTGGCAGAAAAGACCTCCACCGAACAGGCTACAGCTACTGTCACCGTGACTAGCTCCTGTCTCATGACTGGTACAGTAAATACAGAGCACGTAGCTACAGTCGTAAATGGTCACTACCAAGACAATATTGGCCAGACTACCATTAAGACCATCTGCAATGATGCCAATGGTTATGCTATCTATGCAATTGGTTTTTCAGACAATACCTATGGCAATACAGTCATGGTCTCAGACATGGGTTCATCCTATAATATCGCTACTGGTATCGCCGAGAATGGTAATACTTCTAACTGGGCTATGAAGATAGGCTCAGTAGCTGGCACTTACGCCCCTACCATTGATAACGGCTTTAATATCTATCACGTAGTACCACAGACTTATACTGAAGTAGCACACTTCAATGCCAAGACTGATGCTCCTGGTAATAATTCTGTAGGTTCATCCATTACTACTACTTATGCAGCCTATATCTCTTCATACCAAATCGCTGGTACTTATACGGGTAAAGTTAAATATACTCTAGTACATCCAGCTAACCAAGCTGCTCCAGTTATTCCATACATGCAGACAGTTAACCAATGGGCAAACCTAGAAATCCCTGAGGCTGGTGATTCTATCCAAGCCATAGATAACCGTGATGGTAAACAATACTGGGTTACCAGAATGAAAGACAAGAGCATCTGGATGACACAGAACCTAGACTTAGATCTTACAAACATAGCAGAAGGTTCCGCAGTACTTAACTCTAATAATACAGACCTTAATAAATACGGTAGTGGCATCTATGCCGCTGGTAGTAATGGCCAGGGTTATAGCCAAGTAGATAATGTAATCTACTGGAATCCAACTGCTACAACTCTTACTTCTTTGTCTAGTACCACCTGGACTAACAGTAATACTCTTCCTTACTCCTATGATCCAGGTGAACGTTACTACTATACTTCCGGTACTAGCTCTGGTGATACAACTTATACTACCCTAGCTAACTGCATGCGTTACCATACCGAAGATGAATGTTTGCACTACCATGCTGGTAATTACTACAACTGGACTGCCGCAGTAGCATCCGATGGTTCTGGCAACTATACCACCGGTGGCAAAGTAGCCGAGAACTCTATCTGTCCAGCTGGTTGGCGACTCCCACTTGGCCCTACCACCGAGACTGCCTACCAAGATTATACCGGTTCAAACTATTCCGAATTTAGCAAGCTATTATACGATTATGATGTGATGTCCCCACTTACTTATGGTGGCGGTAGTGACAATGCATTATACCTGGAGAGTGGCTACATCAAAATCCGTACCGACCCCTTGTATTTTGTCCGTAGCGGCAACGTG